>JBATIW010000073.1:0-5975 GCA_049668005.1 Maribacter sp. | reverse complement strand
GACCGGGGTGATGCCATTTTCAACCTTTATCCAGACAGTAAAGGGAACCTTTGGTTTTGCCAAGCCCCTTTGAATAAACCCATTATTGGTATTGCAAAAATCAATGCAAAAGGGGAAATCAAATATTACGATGAGACCAAAGGTTTTTCCAGTAGGGTTCTAGCAATCAAGGAAGGTGCCCGGGGCGAAATTTATGCCGTAGGTATTGGTGAGGAAAGTTATTTGTATCGATTTGATCCCGAGAAAGATGTATTCGTGAACCTTAGTCCTACCCTTCCATTTACAGCTATACTCAATTTTGAAGCCCATGATTTGACCATTGACGACCGTGGCGTTGTATGGCTTGCTACCACAGATGGCTTGCTTCGCTACGATGCTGATAAAATTACATTGATCCAAAATGATATTTTAGGCCAAGAAGAGGTGAGAGGCGTAACACATTATTCCAATAATAATATATGGGTCTCCACGGCCACCAAAGGACTGGTTTTTCACCATCAGAATACTTCAACCATTTTAGGTGAAACAGAAGGTTTACCTGCATTAATAGGTGCTTACCGATGTATCACTACAGATGCTCAGGGCCGTCTTTGGGCAGGCACCGCAGAAGGCCTTGTATACTCCCGCATACCTGCGGCTACCCTACCCTATTCCAATCCGCCAAGCATTAGAAAGATAGTGATCAATAGAAGGGAAGTTACCGAGGGCTTTAATGAGGTGTTGAAAATAAAAAAAAGCGAACAACTCAATTTACAGTTTACTAATTTGTCCTTTCCTGCTAAGAATGTTCAATACCAATACCGACTGCTTCCCAAAGAAGATAGACAGATCATGTTGGAAGAACAGCTCTGGCAATCCAATGGAAATAAAAATGCGTTATCATTAAGCCAAATAGAACTAGGTGAGTATTGGCTGGAATTACGTGCCAGACAACCTGGAGGCTACCAATGGAGCAAGCCGTTGGAAATTCAATTAAAAGTATTTCTGCCCTGGTATTCACAAACCTGGTTTATTTATGGTTCAATTGGCCTACTGGTCTTATTTATATCATATTATTTTCGTTTTTATGTAAAACGACGTTTAAACAGATTACAACAGGTCTTGAATTATTCCAATGAAAAGTTAGCGAAGAAGGAGGCACAACTCCATAAAAAAATTCGAGAATTTAAAGAGCAGCAAGAAGAACTGGAAAATGCAACTTCGAATATCGAAACCCTGGAACTATTTATTAAAGAAATTCCCAAAAAGGCATCCTGGAACGACATCATCACTGCGATGGGTAAAGCCGTAAACCAATCTGCTGATATTAACGCTTTTGAAATTGCGTTTATGGAAAAAAATGAAATAGTCCACAAAGGTTATTCCAATCAAGAACAAGGTGGTTATACTTTTAGAAGCAAACCCTTCAATGCCAAAACCAGTATAACATGCTGGGCTATGGCCAACAGTAAGGAAGTCTTAATTAATGACTTCGAAAAGGAGCATACAATGTATATCGAAGAAAAGGCTGCCTACCGATTTAAATCCTTATTGTTTATTCCTTTTACTTTAGAGAATGACCAGCCGGTCGCATTGTGTGCTTACAGTATACAGAAAAATCATTTCGAACCTAATGATTTAGTGATGTTTAGAATTTTAGCCCAATTTATCTACTTTTCCATTCACAAGGAAATAACGAAAAAGTTATGAAGAGTCTATCGTTTTACATATTCTTCTTTTTTTTGATCGGGAGTAGTAACCTACAGGCCTTTGCCGAAAGGGATACGCTTATCGTAGGGATTTACCATAATCCCCCCTTTGTAATTAAAACAGAGGATAATGATTTTGAAGGCTTGAGCATTGAGTTATGGGAAAACATCGCAAAGTCCGCCAATCTGACTTTCCGCTATCAGCTATATTCAGATTTCATAGGTATTTTAAAAAGATTAGAGTACCAAGATATTGATCTAACCATTAATCCTATGGATGTGAACGATTCACGGGTTAAAAAATTTGACATGACGCAGCCCTATTTCATTTCCAGTATTGGAGTTGCTATTCCTTACTTAAATCGCTCCCCATTGGCCGTTTTCATCAGTAATATTTTCTCACTGGCTTTTTTGGAAATTATATTATTACTCGCTTTGGTCATTTTTGTATTTGGTTTTTTTCTATGGCTAATTGAACGAAGGCACAATAAATTTCAATTCCGTCCTGGTCTGTTAGGCCTTTTTGATGGGCTATGGTGGTCAGCAGTAACCATGACTACAGTGGGTTATGGCGATAAAGCTCCCAAGTCTAACGTAGGCAAAGCAATTGCCATTATTTGGATGTTTACTGCAGTGATCATTATTTCGAGTTTTACTGCTGGCATCGCTTCCACGCTAACTATTACGGGCTTACAAACCGACATAAAAAATGCCGAGGATATACGATTGGCGGAAAAAATTTCCGTAGTGGGAGCTACAAACGGAGAGACGTATTTAGTACAAGAGAATATCCCTATTAGTAAGTCGTATGCCTCCCCAATTCTTGCCCTGAGAGCACTTGCTAAAAAAGAAAACGATGTATTTCTGTACGATCACACTATTTTACAATATTACATCAATCGGCTTTCGTTAGATGAAAAGGTGAAACTTTTGCCCTTTACTTTAAGAGAGAACTACCAAAGTTTTATGTTACCGAAGAACCACCCGGCTTTTGACGTGATCAATGTTGGATTGATGAAGGAAATCCAGAAAGAACATTGGGGAGATTTGCAAAGAAAGTATGATGTTAAGGGGAACTAATAAATAGCGTCTTTCGAAATTCATACCTATATAAATAGGTCAATTGATAAAAAACAACTGCTGATAAAACATACTGCTCATTGTTCTGTTTAAAATCCTGAAGCTGCCTGTATTCCTGCGCGATGTAAACCCCCAGGCAGGGATGTTCATAGCAATAATCCAGACGCGAACAATTTGTAAGCAATTTTCATAACTGTAACATTTTTACATATAAAGAGTCATAGAAGAATCAAACGTTTTTATAGAAAGTTAAAAAAATATACATGACAATTCTAGTAGTAGGTGCCAGTGGTGCAACAGGCAGACAGTTAATCGAGCAACTTCTAATTCAAGGATATAAGGTAAGGGCAGTTGTAAGGTCTCCTGACAAAATACCAGATTCATGGAAGAGTTATGAACGTTTGAAAATTATTCCCGCTAGTCTTTTAGATATGAGTGATAAAGAATTGATGGAACTGACTCTTGATTGTCATGCAATCGCCTCTTGTCTTGGACATACTATGAGTTGGAAAGGAATCTATGGCCAACCAAGAAAACTTGTGACAAATGCTGCCCGTAGACTATGTAATGCCGTAGAAGCTAATAAACCAGAACGCCCAATTAAATATGTTTTATTGAACACTGCTGGCAATCGCAATCGCGATTTAAATGAACCGATTTCGTTTGCCCAAAAATGCGTTATTGGACTTTTGAGGTTACTTTTACCTCCGCATGTAGATAATGAAAAAGCGGCAGACTATTTTCGAACCCAAATTGGACAGAACAACCATTTCATTGAGTGGGCTGCGGTACGACCAGACGATTTAATTGATGATGATAAAGTAACAGATTACGCAATACACCCTTCCCCAATAAGAAGTGCAATTTTTAACGCTGGTAAAACCAGTCGCATAAATGTTGGCCACTTTATGGCGGATCTAATAAGTGATGCTGATTTATGGAATACGTGGAAAGGCCAAATGCCTGTAATTTATAATAAGTCGTCTCTCGTTTGAATAAAATAACTGCTAACATTTAATCCCAATTTTAATATATGAGTTATACAGCTAACCACTTATCACAAGATATATAATCAATTGTAATGGCTAGTTGTTCAAGTCAAATTTTGTAAATTAGTTTCAACACCATTCCCTTGCCGAAATTCTAGTGAATTTCTAGGAAACGGAATCATAAACTCCTTTGTGGCAAGCGGGACAAAACGTCCGTAGACCTATATGAAATTACAACCAACATTGGAAAGTGGACTTGTTAAGCTCAGACCGTTGGACATGAAGGATTTGGAGCCTTTGTACGAAGTCGCGAAAGATCCAATGATTTGGCAGCAACATCCTTGTAAGCGATATGTAAGGAAGGATTTTGAAAAATTCTTTTTGGAATCCATTGCATCCAACGGAGCATTGATCATACTTGATAAACGTACCAACCATATAATCGGGAGTTCAAGGTTTAAGCCAGTACAAGGATTCCCAAACGGAGTAGAAATAGGATGGACATTTCTATCCCGAAAATATTGGGGCGGAAAATACAACAAAGAAGTCAAGGACTTAATGATCGGCCACGCATTCAAATTTGTAGACAACGTAATATTATACGTTGACAAAAATAATATTCGTTCCCAAAAAGCGGTAGAAAAAATAAACGGTAAAAAAATCGAAGAAAGGGAATATAAAAAATTGTTAAACACTTATCCGAACAACCTAACATTCATGATCAAGAAAGCGAACTGGACTTCCAAGAAAGTCGAAAAGTCAGCTCCTTAAAAGGTATAGCATCAATGTTTAGACAGTAGCCGATTTGCAGTTCCGTGAGTACTATGGTACAGACGAACGATTGAAATTAAAAAATGGTAATATGGAATTCACACTAAAGACTAAAATCAATACAACCCCAAAAGAAATTTATAAGACCTGGTTAAGCAGCGTAGGGCATACAAATATGACCGGTGGTGAAGCTGTCATTTCAGATAAAATTGGGGACAATTTTACAGCTTGGGATGCATATATTACAGGGAAAAATATTGAGTTGCGACCTTATGATAGAATTTTACAATCATGGAGAACTTCGCAATTTGAAGAACATGAGGAAGATTCACTATTGGAAATTTTGCTTGATGAAGTTGACGGAAGTACTGAATTAACACTGATCCAATCAAATGTTCCTGAAAGAGGGGAACATTATAAAAAGGGTTGGAACCAGCATTATTTTCAACCAATGAAGGCTTATTTTTCAAAATAACGAATTTCTTTAAACCAACTAACCTTATGATATCGCATTAGAGGTATTTAATTGGTTGCATACCCAATTAAGTTGAGTTGAGGGTTTTACATTTGGGTTGAAAATCGAAATTCTTTCTTTGGATTCCCGTTTTACCGATTATTCTTAATTTTATTACAGTATTCGTGAATCATTGATTTCACGGGAATAACAATTTCAATGGTATCCGAGTGACAGTGCCTTGAGGAATTCTTTTAGTTAAAAACACAAACATGGATTCACGTATTAAAAATGTGATTTTAATACTTTGTATTGCTCTCCTAGGAATAACATCCTATGGACAGGAATTAACCGTTATAACCGCTCATAATATAAAATTTGGTAATACTGGAATATTGGATAAATTAATAAGCGATGAGCAGATCAACGAATGTCTCGGTGTAGCGGACAGTAAAAAATATAGTTATTTGGCCATTAGTATCAAATTAAAGTCCATTGAATCCTTACGGTATTTTATTGAAAGGGGAGCAGATATTGAAGGCGTTTGTGCCGATAAAACACCGCTCATGTATGCTGCAAAATATGGGCAGTTAGATATGGTTAAATATTTAGTGGAAAAGGGAGCAAATCTAAATACGTCCTATGAGGGAAAAACTGCATATCATTATGCAGGCCGATTTAACTACCCTAAAATTAGAAGGTACTTAAAAGAACAAAACCTAAAATAAATAGCCTCTGAGCCTAACAATATAATAGCATTTGAAAACACTAATCATTGATCAAAATATCCGGATTGTGGATAAAAATCATATGCCAGATTATGTGCTATTTCTGATCAAAAACAATAAGAGGAAAGCTATGCCGCGCATAACTTTCTCAAATTCGTTTAATCAAAGTAAGGTTCAATTTCGTTATTGGCCATGCAGGATTTAAAGTGGTTTACCTTATGCTTTTATTATCTTAGGCTTAATTACATAATACATATTCATCATT
>JBATIW010000072.1:0-2024 GCA_049668005.1 Maribacter sp. | reverse complement strand
AATAAGAATTATAGATCGGAAAAGATAATCGAAAGCTCATTGTAGTCTGAATAGATGAGTCCTAAAATCATTGAAACCACAAATACGAAGATTGTTGAAAAAAAGGGATTTGTAGTATATTGTGGTGTTTAGGTAAACACTATGAAAAAGAAAATCACCTTGCTGCTAGCTTTGGGCATCATTTTTCCTGTCCTTTTATTTGGCCAAGGTGAGACTTCCAATTGGTATTTCGGAAATAACGCAGGAATCCGTTTCAATAATAATGGGACGGTCTCTGTTTTGGACGATGGTCGCCTAGATACCTTCGAGGGTTGCACTACGATTTCAGATGCACTGGGTGATTTGCTTTTTTACACCGATGGACTAATTGTATATGACCGCAATCATAATGTGATGCTAAATGGTGAAGGACTTTATGGTGATCCCTCAAGCACACAATCCGCTCTTATCGTACCTAAACCACTGGATCCCGATATATTTTACATTTTTACCGTTGACACTTCAACTTCCCAATTGGATGCAGATTTTGGTTTAAATTATTCTATTGTTGATATGACAATGAATAACGGCAATGGGGCTATTACACAAAAAAATATTAAGCTATTAAATGATTGTTCTGAAAAAATTGCGGCTGTGGTCAAAAACTGCTCGGACAAATCAATTTGGATCGTTACCCTGGGTTACCAATACGTAAATGGAACATTGAATACATATCACGCCTTCGAAATAAATGCATCTGGGGTATCTTCAACTTCAGTTAAAAGCACTTTTCCGGAATTGAATATTGAAGACTCGAGAGGTTATTTGAAATTTTCAAATGATGGTGCAATGATGGCGAGTGCCAATATGTCCTTTGGACTACAACTTTTTGATTTTGACGCAAGTTCGGGCATTGTTTCCAATCTTCAACAATTACAAGTTGATGGTATCAATGATAAACCATATGGAATAGAATTTTCACCAAACAATCAATTTCTTTATACCCATGCTTCTAATAGTGTTGATTTAGAAACCAACCATACCTCATCCTTGATCCAATTTGACATTTCAGCACCTAACATTTCTGCTTCGCAGGTTGAACTTGATAACAGCAAAATTTATCGCGGCGCACTACAATTGGGTGCGAATGGAAAGATTTATCGCACCATAGCACTGAATTATGATGAAGGCACCCCTTATTTAGGGGTTATTAATGATCCCAATGCAAAAGGGATAGCAGCGAAGTATAAACATAAGGCCATCGCGTTAAAAAACAATAGTACCCAAGGATTACCCCCCTTTATTCAATCATTTTTCAACAAAACCGATTTGGCTTTAAGTAATAGTGGTACTTCTATCAGTTCCGTGGATATATGCGATGGCGATTCGTTTACATTGCAGGCAGAAGAAATACCTGGAGCATTATATAATTGGTCTAAGGATGGTAATGCCGTTTTAAATCCTGACGGCCATATTTTCCAAATAGATGACGCCGTTGACCTTGATTCCGGCAGGTATACACTCGAAATAACCTTGCCAAACCCGGTAGATTGCCCCATTTTCGGTGAGACACAAATCAATGTGAATAGAATACCGGAAGACCTTACCTTGAATTTAACACAATGTGATACGGATCTCAATGCCTCTGCAGACGGCATTGCAACTTTTAACTTAAACGAATCAATCCCTAATACTGCCAATAGTTACTTGTTCTATGAAAATATTGCTGATAGGGAAGCAAATAATCCGATTAATAATACCATAGCCTTTAGAAACACAATTCCGTTTAGCCAAACACTTTACTATACTGTATTTAATTCAGGTAATTGTGAAAATTATGGTGAACTTAGGGTACAGGTGAATTCCATTGATTTTAATGAAATTCCAAAATACGATCTTTACAGCTGTGATAATAACACCATTGACAATGTCTTATCAGGTACTTTTGATTTAGAGGGCTTCGTAACATCAAACTATGTGGGTGAATATATTTCTTTCTATGATTCACTCGAAGATCTTGCATCTGAACAAAACGCACTACCAGC
>JBATIW010000071.1:0-17332 GCA_049668005.1 Maribacter sp. | reverse complement strand
ATGGTACCCACTCGCATATCAATTTTGGAAAAATCTTCCCAACTTATTGTTTCACTCATTTTATCGAGATAAATTATCTTAACGTATAAAGTTCAATTTATAAATAGCAAATTGGATTACAAAGAATTGATGAATTACTTTTAACTTTAGTTTCAATTTAAAGATAATTGTAATGGCCAATACAACAAGTAATATGTTACCTCTGGGCACGAAAGCGCCTTTATTTGAATTAATGGATACAGTTACCAACAAAACCTTATCACTTGAATTACTGAAAGGCGATATGGGCACGGTCATTATGTTCATTTGCAACCATTGCCCATTCGTAATTCATGTTAACCCTGAAATTGCAAGAATGGCTAAGGAGTATCAAGAGAAAGGAGTTGCATTTATTGCCATTTCCAGTAATGATGTTGTTAATTATCCTCAGGATGCACCTCATTTAATGAAGAAAAAAGCGCTAGAAGCTGATTACACATTTCCATATCTTTATGACAAGACACAGGAAGTAGCAAAGACCTATGAAGCCGCATGCACCCCTGATTTTTATTTATTTGATAACAACCTTGGGCTTGTTTATAGGGGACAATTGGATGATTCGCGACCTGGTAATGGAATTCCGGTTTCAGGAATAGATTTACGAAATGCCATTGACGCCCTTCTTAATGGCGACGAAATCAACCCAATTCAAAAGCCAAGTATCGGTTGCAACATCAAATGGATTGCTCCTTGACTTCAAAGTTAGTATTGATGCAGACTCCTCAAAATGAAGTCATGGTTCCACTCTCGATGTTGAATCTCCTGTAATTAGTTCACCATCCTTTACGCCTAAGCAATCCATGAATATGAGCACAATGATGTTGACTATGCCACGCATATTTTCCAATATTCTCTTTTACGCTTACCTTAATATTCCCATCAGGGTGTATATAGTTTTTATTTAATTCTTCAGATGATAGGCCACGCAACAAAAAGACCATTTTGGTATGCAATGCTTTTAAATAGGACAATGACAGTTCTATCGGTGCAGTTTTTGCATCAAATAAACTACTCCAATTTTTTTCCTCATATGCCTTAATTAATGGTTCGTCCTCGGTCAAAGCCCACTTAAAACGGGTATAACTATGATGATGACTATCAGCTATGTGATGTACCAATTGCCTAATTGTCCACCCTCCTGGGCGATAGGGCGTTTCTAATTGTTCATCTGATAAATGCCTTACCATATTCTCCAAAATTACCGGCAACTCCTCTAATATCCGAATCCATTTTGAAATTATCCCAGGGGACACTTGATCAGGATATATAAAGTGTCCTATTGGATATTGTAATTTTGCTATATCGATGTTTTCCATAGTCTAAAAATAGAAAATTTAATACAGTTTTAACCTTGCCCAGGTAACGTACAATTATGTAATGGATTAATTTTATAGGATAATTTATTAGCAATTTAAAAACACAGAAATGGCAACAATTAGATTGGGCGATAAAGCCCCGGATTTTACCGCGGACAGTTCAATGGGAACTATTAATTTGTATGATTATTTAGGTGATAGTTGGGGAATTCTTTTCTCGCATCCCGCAGATTTCACACCAGTTTGTACAACTGAACTTGGAACAGCGGCTAAATTCAAAGGTGAATTTGACAAACGCAATGTAAAAATGTTGGCCTTGAGTGTAGATGGTACGGCATCACATATTGAGTGGATCAAAGATATCAATGAAGTACAGCATACCACTGTGAACTTTCCAATTATTGCTGATGAGGACAAGAAAGTATCTAACCTGTATGATATGATCCATCCGAACGCAGATAACAACTTCACTGTGCGTTCAGTGTTTATCATTGCTCCTGATAAGACGGTCAAATTAACGCTTACCTATCCGGCCTCAACAGGGCGTAATTTTTATGAATTATTAAGGGTTGTGGACTCCTTGCAGTTAACCGCATATCATAAAGTTGCCACTCCTGCGAATTGGGAACACGGCCAAGATGTTGTTGTGAGCCCGGCCATACCAACAACTGAAGCTAGGGAAATGTTCAATAAGGGAGTTGAAGAAATAAAGCCCTATTTAAGAATGACACCAGATCCAACGGTATAATTAATATTCCATACTATGAAATATTATGCTCCGTTAGGCCAATTTGATTTACGCTTAATTGGCTTAACCTAAAGTTAACTTTCAAAAAATTACAGAATTAAATTTTTTACGCTACATTTGCCTTTTAATCAATATTTAATATTTTTATTATGAGTAAAGGAACAGTTAAATTCTTCAATGATTCCAAAGGATATGGTTTCATCACGGAAGATGGTTCAAACGAAGATCATTTTGTACACATTTCTGGCTTAATCGACGAAGTTCGTGAAGGTGATGTTGTGGAATTTGAACTACAACAAGGTAAAAAAGGATTAAACGCCGTTAATGTGAAGGTAGTTGACTAGGTAACGATTTTAACTTTTTTATATAAACCCCCGATGATTTTTTCATTGGGGGTTTTTTGCTTAAGAAATATTCCTGCTTTAGGTTATTATTTTATACTTTTGTTTAACGTTTGGCGCAACCTTTAATCATTTTGGAATCTTAGGTTAAACAGAACACATTCCCCATTTACGAGTAACTGAACAAGCTATGTTGACTTTTTTTACAATATTATTTTCACTTCTTTTTATAAATATTGTGCTCTTGCTTAGGCGTACAGTAGGTACTAAAATTAAGGATAAACACTCGATTTAGCATCAATAGGTAGGGTATTAGGGTTTTGAAATGTTATATAAACAAACATGATGTAAATCCTTAATCAATTTAGTTATGCCATCATTTTTCGCCATGTTACTTTCACTAGTATTGATCAATATCATTTTATTCATCGCAAGTTTAGGGCAACAAACTAAAAAATAGTTGCGTTAAAACGATACAAAAAGCCCCAGCGAATTGCCAAGGCTTATTATTTGTAGACTGAAGTATTTACTTTATTTAACTTCCATCAGTTCAACATCGAAGATCAAAGTTGCATCCGGAGGAATAACCCCTCCAGCACCCGCACTACCATATGCCAAATTCGATGGAATCACAAATCGAGCCTTATCACCAACCTGTAAAAGGGAAATACCTTCATCCCATCCTGAAATCACTTGCCCAACTCCCAATTGGAAATCTATGGGCTGATTTCGTTTGTATGATGAGTCAAAAACTTGACCATTAAGTAATGATCCTTCATAATGAACAGAAACTGTTTGCCCGGAATCAGCTTTAACCCCGTCTCCTTTTTGGATTATTTTATATCTAAGTCCGCTATCGGTTTCATCAAAACCTGTTGCAACCTTATCCATTTCAACAGCTAGTTTCGCTTTTTCCTCAGCTATTCTTTTTTCTCTTGAACCTTCAAAAGTTTTGAATGCTTCCAAGGCATTCCAATTTTCAGCTTGGTTTCCAACTCTAACAATCTCCAAACTTTCAATTGAATCTGACTGGACTATTGTATCAACAACCTCTTGTCCTATTTCTACATGGCCAAATACCGTATGCTTATTATCCAACCATGGGGTTGCAATATGCGTAATAAAAAATTGACTTCCATTAGTTCCTGGGCCGGCATTGGCCATTGAAAGAACACCAGGAGTGTCGTGAGTCAATTCTGGATGAAATTCATCATCGAATTTGTATCCTGGATCCCCTGTTCCAGTTCCTAAAGGACAACCACCTTGAACCATGAAATCAGGTATTACCCTATGGAATTTTAGACCATTGTAATAAGGCTCACCAGCAGCTTTCGCTTTATTTTCTAATTTACCTTCGGCCAAAGCAACAAAGTTACCAACCGTTCCAGGGGTTTTATCGTGTGTAAGTTTTACAAGTATTTCTCCTTTTGAAGTATTGAATTTTGCGTAGATTCCGTCTTGCATTTTGCGCTATTTTTAATGAGCCGCAAAGGTAGCAAAATTTGTTCTGAGATTGGAATTCAGTAGCCACAAATAAAATAGGGCTGGAATTAGCCATGCAATTCAACCACGAACCAAACAAAGCATTATCCTTTAATTTGAGGTGGCTTTACAATACCATATTTATCAAATAAATAGATCAAACTGGTCATTGCAGCTGCTCCAAGTTCCAATTCTCTTTTGTTCACATGCTCAAACGTATCATTTTCTGCATGATGGTGATCAAAATAGCGCTGTGAATCGGGACGTAGGCCGGCTAAAACCATCTTGTCATTTTTAAGTGGACCAATATCGGCACCGCTGCCACCGCGCACAATCATATGGATTAGATAGGGTTCGAATAGCTTTGACCAACTTTTAACTTGTTCAAAATTGGAATCTGAACAATCGAAAGAAAATCCTCTTGGGGTAAATCCGCCAGCATCACTTTCCAAGGCAAAGATATGATCTTCATTCTTGCTTTTTGCTACTTCGGCATACTTGTTTCCGCCACGAAGTCCGTTTTCCTCATTCATGAACAACACGACCCGAATCGTACGTTGTGGTCTGTACCCACTTTCTTTTAATAGTCTAAGTACATCCATACTCTGAACACAACCTGCACCATCGTCATGTGAACCATCGCCTAAGTCCCAAGAATCCAAATGACCACCCACGATCATAATCTCATTAGGGTATTTACTCCCTCTAATTTCTCCAATTACATTGAAAGATTCAACATCATCAAATAGTTTACAATTTTGCTTGAAGTAGAATTTGGTGTTTGGACTCAATTTTAATGTTGTGCTTAAAAGCTCTGCCGCATTAGTACTTATTGCAGCGGCAGGAATACGTTCCGATGCCGCAGCATCTCCATAACTCATTGAACCTGTATGTGGCAAATCGTCCAATCTTAAATTCATAGACCGAACAATCACACCTACAGCCCCATACTTTGCAGCTTCGGCAGCTCCGGCATAGCGCTGGTCCACACAACCCGAATACGATTGAAAGGTACTTATCAGGGTTGGGTCCATTGGTCTATTATAAAAGACAATATTACCCGCAATTTTATCTTTTCCTAGTGTTGCCAACTGCCCAATTCCGTTAACCTCAATGATATTTGCTTTAATCCCGTTCAACGGTGTTGCAACAGAGCCACCCAATGCACAAATGGGAACATCGCTGGTAATCCCGGGAGCAGTTTCAAAATATGCAAATTCAGGAGTACCACGCACCCATTTTGGCACCATGACAGGTTGTAACCACACACGATCAATACCCATTGAATCCAGTTGGGTTTTAGTATACTCAACTGCTTTTTGGGCCTGAACGGACCCCGATAATCTGCCCCCTATTTGATTTGACAAATAATTGAGCCAATCATAGGCCTTACCTTTGGTCAAGGCAGCATCATAAATTGCCCTTATTTGTTTTTCATCATTGGATTGTGAAAATCCATAAAAAGTAGTCAGTAAGATTATTAGGGTGAATTTTATAAACCTCATTCGTTTTCTAATTCCTGATTATAACTTTCTAAATTAGCCTTTATTTTATCATCAAGCTCGGGTTCGGCAATATCTTTGTATTTTTTTAACTCTTCAAGTAAAATTTGGGCAACAATAACCCTGGCAGCCTTTTTATTATCCGCTGGTATCACATACCATGGCGCATGCGCCTTAGTAGTTTTTTTTATAGCCTTTTCATAACACTGCTGGTATTTGTCCCACAATTTCCGTTCTTTTAAATCGCCCGGAGAGAACTTCCAATGTTTTTGTTTCAATTGCAACCTTCTTAGTAATCGCTGTCTTTGTTCCTCTTTGGATAGATGTAGAAAAAATTTAAAGATAATGGTCCCATTTTCAGCAATGTGTTTTTCAAAATTGTTTATTTGATCAAAACGAGCATCCCAAAACTTTTGGTCAATATCTGAAACTTCATGAATACCTGGTATATTCTCACCTAAAATATATTCAGGATGCACACGGGTAACCAAAACATTCTCATAATGGGTACGATTAAAAATTCCGAACTTTCCTTTTGTCGGGAGGGCAATATAGTGCCTCCATATATAATCATGTTTCAACTCCAGCTCCGTTGGGACCTTAAAACTATGAACTACAACACCACGAACATTAAAATCCTTGAATACTTCACGTATTAGACTATCCTTGCCAGAAGTATCCATTCCCTGTAAGCAAACCAAAACACTATATTTTCCATGGGCATATAGTATATCTTGAAAATCGCCCAGATCTTCCCGGATTTTTTCAAGATCTTTTTTTAATTCCTTTTCCGAGACCCCAAAATCCTCAAAAGTTGATGTCTTTCCAAGATTTATGCTGGAATTTGCTTTATATGACCTTATATCTATGTTTTTCATGCCTTGAATATAAAATAATTTTATCGTTGGACTGCAGCTTGTGTTAAAAAATACGCCCGTTTAACCAAGCTATTCCCCATTTCATCCAAAATATGGGAACGGAGTTGCGTTCTGTCGAATAAAATGGGTTAGGAAGACTACTATAAGTACTTTTACCAAGTATTATTCCCAAATTTTACGACAAAAAAATACCTACATTATGAAGTACAATTACCCAATATATATAGTTGTATTAGTTTTCTTGTTTTCTTCTTTCAAGGTAGATAAGGCATGTGAATATGCTGGTTCCAACATTAATTATGTTAAGACCCAGACCGAAAAAGCCCTTGTTGTCGACGATATTAATCAAGCCCGATATTTTGCCTATAAGGCATTGAATGCCATTGAAAAATCCAAAAATCAATTGATGGAATGTGGTTGCGAATATGCAACAGATAATATAAATGAAGGTCTATCGAACTTAAAATTAGCCACAAAGGCAACTTCTTTGAATAGTACGCGAATCTTATTAAACAGAGCTTTGGAAAATACTTTAGGTGGACTTGAATCCCTTGCAGAACACGAATTGCATGACAGTAAGTACGGTAGTAATCTATTAGCCATGAATACGGTAGTTGCAAAAAAAGAAAAAATATCAATGAAGAAACCTGGGAAAAAGGAATTCGAAAGAAAAATTGATGTTTCTTTAGAAAAATACCGGGAATCCTTAGATAAAATAGTCAACTCGGTTGATTGTAATGAAGCACGGGCCTTTGCAGAAGATATCTATTTACACTGTGAACAACAGTTATTATTGCCAAATCTTAGTGAAGGCAAAAAATACTATAACCTCAAAACCAAGGATATTACGGCTACAGCATTGGAAAAACTTAACGACTGTAAATAGCAAAGTGTTATTTGCTGGCAAAGATCTTTACATCTTCTTCGGTCACTTCTTGCCCTCCTAGAATAATCAATCGCTCCACTACGTTTCTTAACTCACGGATATTTCCTGTCCAATCATAACCTTTCAAGAGTTTTACAGCATTTTTAGAAAATTCCTTTGGCGCAATTCCTTGTTCATTGGCTATCTTACTTGCAAAATGGCTGATTAGCAGCGGAATATCATCCCTCCTATCATTTAAAGCAGGAACTTTTATCAAAATCACTGCAAGACGGTGATACAAATCTTCCCTGAATTTATTTTCCTTTATTTCTTTAGCAAGATCTTTGTTTGTAGCTGCGATTACCCTTACATCAACTTTTATGTCCTTATCAGAACCAACCCTTGATATTTTATTCTCCTGTAAGGCTCTAAGCACCTTGGCCTGGGCCGAAAGGCTCATATCACCAATTTCATCTAAAAATATGGTACCCTTATTCGCTGTTTCAAATTTTCCTGCCCTATCTTTTATAGCAGAAGTAAACGCGCCCTTTACATGACCAAAAAGTTCACTCTCAATTAATTCTGAAGGTATGGCCGCACAATTGACTTCAATGAAAGGAGCCGAACTCCTTGGGCTTTTTTCATGTATCCAATGGGCAACCAATTCTTTTCCTGTACCGTTGGATCCTGTAACAAGTACACGGGCGTCGGTGGGTGCTACTTTTTCAATAATATCCTTGATCGCATTTATTTCATTACTCTCACCGATCATTTCATAATTCTTACTGACTTTTTTCTTCAGGATTTTATTCTCAACGACCAATTCCTTTCGGTCCAAAGCATTTCTCACCGTGGTCAAAAGACGATTTAAATCCGGTGGTTTGGATATGTAATCAAATGCCCCCATACGCATGGTGTTCACCGCGGTGTCCAGGTCACCATGACCAGAAATCATTATAAATGGAATTTCGGGCTTTATCTTTCGAGCAGCTTCTAGAACTTCAACACCATCCATTTTTGGCATTTTTATATCACATAACACCAAATCATAGTCGAAATTTTTAATGGCTTCTAAACCTCTAAGTCCATCTTCCGCTTCTTCGACTTGGTAAGAATCGTTCTCTTCAGAAAGTATCTTCACCAATACCCTACGAATGGCCGATTCGTCCTCAACTACTAAAATCTTTGACATAATCCAATTTTTTAAATTCCTATTCTAAACCCGGTTCTAAAATACAAACTAGGCGCATCATTTAATGTAAAAATATTATTTCTATCCTGATCGCGTAATACCGCTTCTTGAAACAAGGTATGGCCTGCATAACCGTAGAACGACATATTTTTTGTAATGTTATATTGATACCCAATTGTAAACAGTGCTGCCGATGAAGAAATTGATGAAGCCATGCCCGTATTAGACAAAAGGATGTTATTCTGAAGATTGACAAAGTACCCGTCCAAGATAAATTCTGTCTGAATCATATGCTTCTCTTTCACATGATATTTTAAGCCAGTTTTAGGAACTCCCACAACATATGTCCAACTGGGATGAAATCGTTTTTCATAATATACAATGGGTAAAGGTATTCGTAATGCGACCGTTGAATTGTATGCGATGCCCAAAACCAAACGCGTTGGCTTATCAATGTTTTGTTTATCCCTAAAAGCCCCAACGGTAACATTAATCGAAACATCACCCTGTACTAATTTATTGGTCAAGGTAGATGAAAGTCTTGGTGTCGCCACACCTATAAACCGCCAATCCTCATTATACTTATACACATAGGCAAGGTTCAAATCGACTACATGGAGGCTTTTTATTTGCTCCATTTCAAAAGGACTATTATCGTCAAATACCTGGGATAAATAATTATATTCGCCTCCAAGAATAATATTGTCTGTTTCTCGAAACTTTATAGGAACATTGGCCACTAATTTAAATCGTGAAAGCTCAGTATTAGCCTTGTTTTTGGGCATCAACATATATTCTAATCTTAAGATATCCGGGGATTGTGCAGCAACTTGTGTAGTGAAAAAGACACAAAGCAGTAAATTTACAACTACTTTATCTCGAGCGACAAGCCTACCTATCATTGGTTCTTGATATGTTGAAATAAATGAACATCCCTTTGAGGAAATGGTATTGCAATATTATGCTCCCTAAACTTAGCATCGATCTTATAGCGAACTTCACTTTTTATCCTTGGGTCAATAAAACTGTCTGTAATATAAAAGTTCAAAGAAAACAATAAGGCAGAGTCACCAAAATCCTCAAACAACACAAAGGGTTTCGGGTTTTTTAAAATACCCTTTTGAATTTGTGCTATTTCATCAAGAATTCTCGTGACCAATTGCACATCACTCCCATAAGCCACCCCCACTTTAATGGACTCCCTTGTTGTCTTATGGTTTTGGGTGTAGTTGTAAATAATATCACTAATGAATTTATGATTAGGGATCATCACGACCTTATCATCCCTTGTAAGGGCTCTAACAGTTCGCAATTTTATTTCAAAAACCTTACCAACCCTACCATCAACCTCGATAATATCACCGACACTTAAGGACTTATCCACGATAATAAAAATACCTCCCATTACATCCTGAAACAATTCTTGGAGTGCTAAACCCAACCCAACAAAAAGAGCCGCTGAGGCAGTAATAAGGATGGTAATATCAATACCGGCCATGCTAACAGTAATCAAAACGACAACAACATAAGCCATATATTTAATGAACTTGAATATGCTGATAAATTTCAACTTATCATCTTGAACCATTTTTCGCGTGAGAATGTGGCGCATCCATTTTAAAACAAAACTGGTTATTACAAACGCGATTGAGATCATTAAAAGGAGTCCGACTGTTATGTTTACAGCCTTATCACCCTCTCCTAAATGGATACCCCAATTAAGAAACTCCTTTATGGAACCCCAGATATCTTTCTCTATAATGTCTCTTATTTTATCGGACTCATCCTGACTCATAATCAATATTTTATCCATTTAAATAATTCTTTGTAACTAGGTTTTTTACCATACATGAGAATACCCACCCTATAGATTTTTGCAGCTAACCAAACAATCCCAATAAATGTTATGATCAGCAACAGAATTGAAGTTATTACCTCCCATAAGGGCACACCGCCTTCACCAATTCCTCCTGGTAAACGCATAAGCATTACAATAGGGGATGTCAACGGAAAAAGCGAAAAACCAACAGCAATTGGCCCATGTGGATTACTAAAAACCGAAAAGAAACCAACATAAATCGCCAACATTAAGGGCAAAATAATTGGGAATATAAATTGTTGTGTATCGGTCTCATTATCTACGGCAGCCCCAATAGCGGCATATATTGAGCTATAGATCAGATATCCAAGAATAAAGTAAATCAGAAAAAAACAGATGAGCATAAACCAAGGTATTTTATAAAGCTCCTGTGCATAGGCTTGCATTGTCTGATTGGGTGATGGTACTGGTGGCGCCATATTTCCCGCGATTCCTGAGGTAATGTCAGCACCACCATTCAAGGCTGCGGGATCTATATTAAAAATTGAAAATGCCACAAATAAAAGCAGCGTTGCCGATACGATCCAAATTGCAAATTGTGTCACACCGGCCAAAGATGTTCCTATTATTTTGCCCATCATCAATTGAAATGGCTTCACCGAAGATATGATCACTTCAATTATTCTACTCGTTTTCTCCTCGATAACACTTCGCATTACGAAACCACCATAAATAATAATGAACATCATAATTAGATATCCAAATCCCCCTCCAATAATCGCTTTGATTTCATTGATTCCCTTTAGGTTCTGTTGTCCTTCAAATGTTTCAGTGTTAATTTCAAACTTAGTATCCATTGAGGCATATTCCTTGGTAGAAACTCCTAAATCCTGTAATCTTCTTTCTCTTAACCTATCTTGAAAGATATCTTCCAATTTATCAACGACCATAGTACTTGGCGCTTCCTTAGAATAGAAATAGGAGTACTGGGCCACCTTTTCAAGTTCAGTTTCATTTGGAATATGCAATAGACCATAATACCCAACTTTTGCAGTTGAATCCTTAGCGGCTTGTAATGTGATGTTCTTAAACTGGACAAAAGAGGTACTCTCCGTAGTATTAAAATCATTAGAGAAATAGTTGCTCTCATTGAATACCCCTATTATTCGCTTTTCATTATCATTTATTTTGGTCAAATATGCTATTAGTACAACCATCCCTACCATTAAAATGGGACTGAGGAAAGTCATGATAACAAACGATTTATTGCGAACCTTTGCCAAATACTCCCTTTTAATAATGAGTGGTAATTTATTCATTTGCATCTTTACTTTGAATGGTTTGAATAAATATTTCATTGGCTGAAGGAATCGTCTCAACAAATCCATTCACATTGGCCCTATCTGCTAAAAAAGCCAACATTGCCCTAGAATCATTGGTTGGTAATTGCACCGTAAAATCCAGTTGATTATCCGTTGGATTGACTTTAGCCGATGATACCTTGAATTTATCGGATAACTCCTTTAATAGCCCTTCAGCATTTTCAACCTCTAAGCCCACTTTGAACATATTGTTCTTGTAAGCCTTTTTAATTTCAGATAATTTGCCATCAAGGATTTTTTCAGATTGATGAATCAAGGCAATGTACTCACACAACTCCTCAACTGATTCCATACGATGGGTCGAAAAAATAATGGAAGTACCATTCGCTTTTAAATTAAGTATTTCATCCTTGATGATATTCGCATTTATTGGGTCAAATCCACTAAAGGGTTCATCGAAAATCAACAATTTGGGTTCATGGAGTATCGTTACTATAAATTGGATTTTCTGGGCCATACCTTTCGACAGTTCTTGGACCTTTTTGTTCCACCAATCCCCAATTTCAAATTTTTGGAACCAATACTGCAATCGTTTTTTTGCTTCCGACTTACTCAAGCCTTTTAACTGGGCTAAATACAAGGCTTGTTCTCCAACTTTCATGCTCTTATACAATCCTCTTTCCTCTGGCAAATACCCAATCATGGCAATATGATGTGGTTTTAAAAGTTCACCATCAAAATACACCTCGCCCTTATCAGGATATATAATTTGATTGATAATGCGAATTAAGGTAGTCTTACCAGCCCCATTGGGGCCCAATAGCCCATAAATACTGTTTTTGGGGATTTCCAAGGAAACTTTATTTAGAGCAGTGTATTTCCCAAATTGTTTGGTAACCTCTTTAGTGACCAAAATGTTGTCCATGAAAGCAATTTTGCCAAAGATATAGAAATGCTTTAAACTAAAGAACCCCTAAAAAACAAAACCCACCCTTAATTAAATTAAGGATGGGAAAAAAATTGCTATGAAAAAGAAAATTAATATTGGTTTCCCAATATTAAATCAAATATACGTTTTTTATTTAATACACAATTCGTTATTCGTTAAGAGAACATATCTTTCACTTTTTCGAAGAATGATTTATCGGAAATTTCAGGTCTAGGCTCAAAATTATCATTACCGTTCATTCGTTCAAAAAATTCCTTCTGTTCTTTATTCAGTTCTTTGGGTGTCCACACATTAACGTGAACTAAAAGGTCTCCACTACCATAACCATTAATACTCGAAATACCTTTACCCCTTAGCCTTAAAATTTTCCCTGATTGTAATCCCGGCTCTAATTTTATTCGCACTTTACCTCCAACGGCATCAATCTCTTTAGAGGTTCCCAAAACAGCCTCAGGGAAACTAATATACAGGTCATAGTGTAAATTATCACCTTCCCTTTTTAATGTTTCATGGTCTTGGGTCTCAATTGCAACCAAAAGGTCACCTGGAATTCCGTTTCCGGGAGCATCATTTCCTTTTCCTGGAACCTTCAACTGCATGCCATCTTCAACTCCTGCAGGTATATTAATTGAAACGGTTTCTTCATTTGCTTTTAAGCCATGAATATCTGCATCACTAGGTCTTTTATCGATGATTTGACCACTGCCGCCACAAGCACTACACGCTGCTGCTGTCTGCATTCTACCAAGAATCGTATTGGTGACCTTAGTTACCTGGCCTCGACCTCCACAAGTGCCGCAAGTTTTGTAAGTAACTCCAGCTGCTTGTATTTTTCGACGAACCTTAACCTTTTTTTCAACCCCATTCGCTACTTCTTCCAAAGTCAACTTAACTCTTATTCTCAGATTACTACCTTTTACCCTTCTTTGGCCACCGCCCCCAAATCCGCCGAAACCACTAAAACCGCCACCACTAAAGGCGCCTCCGAAAATATCGCCAAATTGGCTAAAGATATCATCCATGTTCATGCCGCCGCCGCCAAAGCCGCCGCCCTCAAAAGCTGCATGACCAAATTGGTCATATCTTGCCTTTTTATCAGGATTGCTCAGGACCTCATATGCTTCGGCAGATTTTTTGAAAAGCTCTTCTGCCTTTGAGTCCCCAGGGTTCTTATCAGGATGGTGTTCCAGTGCCTTTTTTCGATAGGCTTTTTTTATTTCTGCAGCTGAGGCATTTTTACCGATGCCAAGTATTTCATAATAATCTTCCTTCATAGTGGATTTTTAGTTTCCGACAACAACCTTTGGATGACGAATAATTCTATCTCCTAATTTATACCCTCGTTCAACAACATCAATAATCTTTCCTTTAAGCTTTTTATTAGGTGCAGGTATTTGGGTTATGGCGTCATGTATTTCGGCATCGAAAGTGTCTCCTTGCTTCGTGCCGTCCTCTTCCATTCCCTTTGATTTTAAAGTCTCTCGTAATTTGCCATTGATTAACTCAACACCTTTGAACATCTCCTTATCCTCAGACTTCGCCAATTCTTTTAAGGCGCGCTCAAAATCGTCCAAAACAGGAAGCAATGAAACAATAACCTCTTGCCCAGCAGTTTTGAATAAATCCATTCGTTCTTTGGAAGTACGCTTTTTATAGTTTTCGAACTCAGCAAATAGACGGAGAAACTTGTCCTTTTCATTCGCTAAGTCATGCTTAAGTTGCGCTTCCAAGGTTTCCGTCCCCTCCTCATTTACGGCTTCATCCTGTTCGTTTTCAATATCTATATTAGCCTGTTCTTCCGAGATTGACTCATATTTCCCGTCAGCTTTATTTTTCTTACTCATTGTAGTATAGCAGTTTTAATCTTATTTTCTAAGATGGCAAAAGTACTGCCATTTCTTTAAAAATGTCAAAATGTCACCAATCTTTACCAAAATTTGACGCAATTCTGGTTCCGGAAAGGGGAATACTTGGGATGAAAATAAATATTAAGGTTGAAAATCCTCTGTTTTGAGGTCATTCTGCAGATCATTTACAGATACTCCATTATAAAAATGTTGAAGTGCATTTCCTATATTGGGGTATTCAAATACAAATCCTTCTTTGGCTATTTTTTTACTACTCACTCTTTGACTGGCAAACAGCAAATAAGACATTTCCCCAAGGATCAATTGCATCATGAAGCGTGGAATATTAGGCAGGAAGATTGGCATATTCAATGCCTTGGCAATTTCTTTGACCATCTTTTCATGTGTAATAGGATTTGGACTTACCGCATTATATGTTCCACTTAGTTCGTTTTTTACAATAAATAGTAATAATCTTGCCAAATCAGAACAATGAATCCAAGATTGCCATTGCTTGCCATTTCCTAAAGTGGCGCCCAAATAAGATTTAATGGGCTTTGCCAATTCCGGTAAGGCCCCACCATCCTTGGATAGTACCAAACCTATCCTAACTTTAGAAACCAAAAACCCAAAATGTTTCAAGGCATCAATTTCCTTTTCCCATTTTTGCACAACTTCACCCAAAAAACCATCATCAATCCCTTCTTCATCCTCAGTATATAAACTGCTCAACGAATTTGGATAAATTCCTATTGCTGAGGCAGAAACGAAAGAAGTAATTTTAGAAGTATCGATTTTACCTAATGCGTGATTCAAGGTTTTCAATGAATTTAATCTACTAGATAGAATTTCATTCTTGTATTCAGACGTCCACCGTTTTGAAATACTTGAGCCCGCAAGGTTGATTATGGCCGTAACACCCTCAAAAGCATTGTGGTCAATTTCGTTAATTTCAGGATTCCAATAAAATCCTTGAAAGTTCTCATTTGAAATTATCTTCGCTCTTTGGGTTGTCAAATAATTTACTGATATTCCATGTTGATTGCTTAATTCAACTATTTCCCGCCCAATTAATCCCGTCGCTCCTGTAATCAATAATTTCATAATGCAAAGGTATGGGATTAATACCCAGTCTTAATTAGTTTTAATTTCAATTTAACAGTGATAAGCAGCTTATGTTAAGTTTATAATAAGAAAAAGGAATATTTAACAAATAAGAATTTTGAATTAAGGTTTGGTCGCCCTTAACATTTCACGTTTTCCAGGAGGCCCTGGCAACCGCTCCACCTCAAAACCAACATCTTGCATGGCTCTTCTTACGCTCCCTTTCGCAGCATAAGTAACTAAAATACCTCCATTTTTAAGAGCTTTGAACATGATTTCAAATATATCCTCAGTCCATAATTCAGGTTGAACACGAGCACCGAAGGCATCAAAATAAATTAATTCAAAACTGTTTTCAATATTGATTTCCTTAAAATCACATTGCTCTTTGTATAGCGTAAAATAATCTGAAATTACAATCCATTCTTCCCAAAGGCATTGATGCATTTGATGGAACTGTTCGCGAAAATCCTCGGCCTTTAATTCAGAAATATAATTCAACTGTGAAAGCTCCTCAGCGGACACAGGATATGCCTCCGCGCCCCTATACGCAATATTCAAATCTAATTTTGAAGCTTCCAAAAAAGTGATAAAAGCATTGAGACCAGTACCAAAACCGATTTCCAAAATATTGATAGATTGATTTTGGAATAAATTAAGTCCATGCTTAATAAAAACGTGATAAGCCTCCTGGATGGCCCCATGTTTGGAATGGTACTGCTCGTTCCACTCCTTTATTTGAATCGTATTTGATCCATCAGCCGTGGTGATTATTTCGCGCTGCATTATTCTTTTAGAAGAACACCATCGGCCTCAAAACCAAAAGTCTTTTTTGGTGCCGTGATTTTCGCTATTTCCGCTTCGGATTTTCCACCATCCTCGGCATAATGCCTTTGGTCCGCTACATTCATTTCTTCAACAAATGCATCACCGTTGATTATAACTTCCTTACCGGCCATATCCTTAGGAACAAAGAAACCATAATCCTTAAATTTTACCATAGCTTCAGCACCTCCATCCAAGGCAACTTTCATCCAACACCCTTTTGCCTGGCAAACTTCCTTAACCACAGCTGTAAACTTTGTTTGCAATGTATCAGCTACTGCCATGTCATTATACATTTTCATCATTTCACGACTTGAAATGCTGCCATCGGCCAAAATTTTATCACCAAAGGATACCAATTCTTTGACATTTTGTGTTTTTGTGACCATTTCTTGCTTTTTTTCCTGTCCTTTACAGGACGTAAAAAATACCAATAACACAAATAAAATGTTAAAACCTCTCATAATTCTCAAATTTTGGAAATCTATCGTAAAAATGGGCATTTTTAAATAAAAAAAGAAGAACGGATTGCGATATTTTTCTAATTTTATTCGATAAAGCTTTAATTAAATGGAGACCAGTACAAAGAACTTGAAAATTGAAAAGGTCAAAACTTCCAAAATTCATAAGGTAGATTTTGATAATCTGGCATTTGGTACTGTGTTTACAGATCATATGTTAGTTTGTAAATACAGAAATGGTGCTTGGGAACTTCCTGAGATCAAGCCTTATCAGCCAATTTCCCTAGACCCCGCTGCAAAAATATTCCATTACGGACAGTCTATTTTTGAAGGTATGAAAGCCTATAAGGATGAAAATGATGATGCTTGGCTATTCCGACCTAAGGATAATTGTAAAAGATTGAATATTTCGGCCAAAAGAATGGCCATTCCGGAATTACCTGAAGAATATTTTATGGATGGTCTCACAGAGCTTATAAGGTTGGAAAAAAAATGGATTCCTACATCAGCAGGTAGTTCATTGTATATAAGACCATTTATTTTTGCATCGGGCAATGGGTTTCACGCTTCCCCCGCCGATGAATATACCTTTATTATTGCTTGTGCCCCTTCAGGCGCTTATTTTTCTGGTAAGGTTAAGGT
>JBATIW010000070.1:0-8870 GCA_049668005.1 Maribacter sp. | reverse complement strand
ACGCATACGCCTCCAGTACCGGCATGATGTTCGGTCACTACGTGGCATGGATTGCTGCCGGAATCATGGGTGCCGGGGCCGCAGTTATCTTGGGAAAATCCATCGTAGAACTCGATCCGGGCGATGTGGCCTATTACGCCCTAGGTTGGTCCGGATTTGTGATTGTGATCGTAGCGGGTTGGACGACCGCGATTACCAATCTGTACAGATCAGGTTTGGCCGCGCAAGCGATTTTCTACAATCATTCCCGAA
This sequence comes from Maribacter sp., assembly GCA_049668005.1. Taxonomy (GTDB): domain Bacteria; phylum Bacteroidota; class Bacteroidia; order Flavobacteriales; family Flavobacteriaceae; genus Maribacter_A. Next base: position 8,618 of record JBATIW010000070.1, on the reverse strand, counting down.
AGTTAACGACAATTGTGGTCGGTGTGGTCACCGTTGTCATCGCCTGTTTCCCCTTTGTGTTTTCACAAATATTGCCGCTACTCACCTATGCGGGGCTGCTGGTCGTTCCTGTTGGGGCGATTGTGTTTGCAGAACATCAGCTATTCCCTAGAATTGGCTATACGCGCTACTGGTCTTCTTACCGCAAGCTGACCTTTAGTATGCCTGCCGTTGCCTCTTGGGGCTTGGGCTTGGTCTTCGGTTTTGGACTGCAAGCTTTAGATGTGATTTCCTTCTTTTACCTGTTTATCCCCACTTGGTTTTTTACCATCGTGGTATACACTTTGCTCGCTTCCCGTTATGGGGCGAAGCAAAAGTATCCTGAGGAAGCCAAAGAAGAGGAAGTTCGAAATGAGGCCATCGAACGCTTTCAAGAACAGCAAGCAAAAGAGGAGCCTGTTATTTCCAAGGATGTTTCTTTTTTCTCCAAGGGACTAAAATTCGTGGCGATTTCGGCTTTGGTGGCTACTTTGGTCTTGGCGTGTAATGCGTTATTCGGAAGTGCTACGGAAGCAAATTATCTCGAAAATCGGGAACTCTTTTACACCTACGCATTCGTATGTACCATCATTTATTTCGTGTTGGCCTATTGGGCGCTAAAACGCGGGAAATCTAATACCACAGCATAAACATGGAAATTCCAATACAAATCAATCAAGAAAATTTGGCAGCAATAGGAAGCCGTATGCCCGTGCCAACCTATTCGCGTACTGTGGATAACATAGAAATCGTACATATCGGCGTCGGTGGATTCCACCGCGCGCACCTGGCCTACTACCTACACAAACTCAAAATTGGCGGCGAGGCCTCCTCGCTTTGTGGGATTGGTTTACGTGAGGCGGATACCAAACTGCACGATATTTTCAAAAAGCAAGACCACCTCTATACCCTGATGGTCAAACACCCTGACGGTACAATCGAACCCGAAGTCATCGGATCCATCGTCGATTTTAAAATGGGCACTACGGACCCCGAACCCGTAATCGCTCAAATGGCGCATGCCGATACGAGAATAGTTTCTTTGACCATTACCGAAGGACGTTACAATTTCAATCCCACTACAGGCGAATTCAATTTTGATAACCCGGACATTCAACACGAACTACAAAACCCGCAAGAACCGAAAACCGTTTATGGTTTTCTAACGGCGGCCCTAAAAAGACGGCACGATGCAGGATTGTCTGCTTTTACCATTTTGGTTTGCGATAATATAGAACATAACGGAGATATGATGCGTAAAATGCTTGGGACCTTTGCCGAAGCGCAAGATGCAGACTTGGCCAAATGGATAGCCCAAGAAGTCTGCTTTCCCAATAGCATGGTAGATCGTATTACGCCTGTGACTACGCAAGCGGATATCGAAACCTTGGCAGAAGACTTTGGTGTACACGATGCCTGGCCCGTTACTTGCGAACCCTTTATACAATGGGTGGTAGAGGATAAATTCTCCAATGGGCGCCCTGCTTTTGAAAAGATCGGTGTACAATTCGTACCCGACGTTGGGCCGTATGAAAAAATGAAACTGCGCCTGCTCAATGCCGGGCATTCCGTTTTGGGACTTTTAGGGGCCCTGCACGGCCATCCTACCATCAATGCCTGTGTAGAAGATGAACTCTTTGCCGCCTATTTACGAGCCTTTCTAGACGAAGAAGCCACGCCCGTTTTAGGAAAAATTGAGGGCATTGATTTATCGGACTACAAAGACAGTCTGCTCGACCGTTTTGCCAACCCCAATATCAAGGACAGCGTCAGCCGTATTTGCGCGGAAAGTTCTGCCAAATTACCCAAGTTTTTGATTCCTACAATTCATGAGAATTTAGCGACGGGGGGAAGTATCAAATTTGCAACATTGGTTATTGCCGTCTGGTGCTATTATAGTGATAAAGGAATGGATAGAAATGGGCATCCATTTAAAATTACTGATGCCATGGGCACCGACCTACATCTAACAGCCAAACAGACCACAAACGACCCTTTGGCTTTTGTAAGACACGAATCTCTTTTTGGTAATCTTGCAAAAAATGAGCGGTTTATAAAATTATACTCGGATACAGTTGGGAAAATCTACAAAGATCCCAATATCAAAAAGCATATGAGGGATATGATGTAGAAAAATAAGTAGTACATATTTCTAATATGTTCACTTTAAGTTATTTAACACTTGAAGAACAAAAGTAAATCAGAATTAATGGACTATACTATAGTTCGCGGCGAAATAAAGGCTGGTCATGGTGTTGCCTCTGGAAAAGGCAAAGATGAGCGATATCCGGAAGGAACCTTAAAACAACAGTTTCAACATTTTCTGGAACGAGGTCTCGATTTGAGCGACTATTTCATGGGGACTATCAATTTAGATATTTCACCTTGCTCCTATAAAATAAAGAAGCCAAAATATTTTTTTAAGAATATTGATTGGTCGGAACATATTCCTCCGGAGAATTTTTATTTTTTTGATGTAACCCTGTTTTATAAGGATAAAACCTATAAAGGATTGGTGTATATGCCCGATCCAGAAACCAAAGAAGATCATGTTCAAATACCGAATATGCTTGAACTGATCCTTCCAAAAATAAAGGGCCTGGAATATGGTCTTATGGTAGATATAGCGCTTAAAAAAGACCAACTTGCCATCATCGCCAATTGACCAATGGAAAACCAACCACTCACAAACTGATTTTTAAAAATAGGGGTGTGGTTTTGAAAAATAACAGTACCACTAGACTATATATGCCTCAGAGAAATACTGGTTTCGGTTTCTTTCTATTTCATAAATCCAACTATGAAATTTTAATTTCAATCAGTCCCTTAAAAGCAACGTTTTTTGGCACACAACCAACTTTCTGCAACTGTTCTTTTTAATGGCCGATTTATGGTACACCGACATTTTATCTCATTATTTTGCTTGGCCATTGATGTATCTCAAATCTCAATGTGATTCATCACGACCAAACAAGTTTCGGTGAATTATAAAGTACCTTAATTTGTCATAAGATCAGCGAAGTTTTATTGGATAAAACGCTATCTTTCTTTATGAAAATGTGAAAAATGGAATTCTTTTTTAACCCCTGTAGTTACTTAAAAAACGCAAAGAGATATTTTTATAATATACTATTATGAGATCCAAAAGGACATTGAACAACTTCGTATGTACTTCTAAACAGGTCTTCAAGATCGTGCCAATTTATTTCTCTTTTCTGATAGTGCCGTTCCTTACTTTTCCCCAGTATCAAGAGCTTAATTTTGAAAAGATTCCAATAGATATAGAAGGTGTGCCTTATAATAGCAATGTTATTGCGATGATTCAAGATCACACAGGATTTCTTTGGCTAGCTACGGGAGGTGGCTTAATTAAATACGATGGATATCAATTTAAAATTTATAGGAACATACCAGATGATTCAACATCACTGATTAGTGATTTTACAGAATCTCTTTATGTTGATTATACTGGGGATTTATGGATAGGAACAGCTCACGGGCTGAGTCGTTACGAGTCTGATTGTGATTGCTTCTACCAATATAATGCCAATCCTAAAAAGCAAACCCCCGTTGGATTAATTACCACAATGACAGAAGATGCCAACAATAACCTATGGATTGGAATGCAAAATGGAGGGCTTTTTCGTTATAATCGGGAGGATGATAGTTTTACCCGATTCCTGTATGATCCATTAGATCCTAACTCACTAACTAATGATATAGTACGCGTATTACTTGCAGACCGCCAAAACCGTATTTGGATTGGTACCGGATATGGCAATGAGGGTAATGCTGGCGGTCTTATGCGCTTTGATCCTGTTACGGAAACTTTAAAACGGTATTTGCATGAACCGAATAATAACAATAGTTTAATTGACAATAGGGTTAGTGCCCTTATGGAAGACATTGAAGGTAGAATTCTGGTAGGGACTTTTCAGAACGGACTGCACTCTTATGATCCCATAGCGGATGAATTTATTCGCATGGAATACGACCAGAGGTATCCGGGCCGCTTATATCCCCCACAGGGAAAAAAGGTTTGGGAAACCGACCCTTTCATTACAATTCTCCATCAAGATAATAAAGGTGGTTTTTGGATCGGAACCTGTGGGGGTGGAATTAACCATTTCGACCCGAGCTCAGAACAGGTAAACCATTACGCCCATGATACCGCAAATCCAAACGGTATAGCCAATGACAGACTTTGGTCTTTTCTTGAAGACCGGTCAGGTCAGTTCTGGTTGGGCAACTTGACACAGGGCGGACTCCATAAAATGGACCCATTTAATCGCAAAATCTCCAAATATCCGGAGATAAACAATGGATTCGTTCTGAGAATGCACGAATCACACAGCGAACCGGGATTTATCTGGTTAGGCATGTATACTCAAGGAGTTTACCAACTCGATTTAAAAACAAACCAAATTGCACCATTCATTCATAGTGAGGGCAATGAAAATATTGGAAACAACAGTGTTTATGATTTTAGTGAGGACTCCAATAGGATGCTCTGGGTAGCTTATGGTGCCGGTCGGAACGATTCAACACAAAGAACAATTGGGTCGCTGAGACGATACGATCTTCAAACGGGTAACGTAAAGCACTATTCACTTCCGATAAATGATACTTTAAAACCAGATAATAATATCTATAGAATCTGCAAGGATCGGGAAGGTTATTTATGGCTTGGTGCGGGTAAAGGTGGACTTTTCCGTTTTAATACGGATACAGAAATTTTCAAGCACATTAGTTTGCCCGGTAAAATGCAGCAAACCAAGGAATCAGAAATCCATTTGATTGAAGAGGATTCTAAGGGAAGAATGTGGATCGGAGATGACGATGGTATTGGTGCTTTGTTGCTATATAATCGTGAAAAGGAAAGTTTTAGTTCCTTCCTGGAAGGATATAAACCAATCTGTTTTTACGAGGACAGCAAGGGTGAGTTTTGGCTGGGCACAGAGAACAAAGGACTTCTTCATTTTAATCTGGATAAAAGCTGTTTCGAACAGTATACCGTAGCTGACGGACTGCCTAGTGACATTGTATATGGAATTCTTGAAGGTCCTGAAGGCAATTTATGGCTATCCACAAATATAGGATTATCTATGTTCGACCCTCAAACTAAAAGATTTATTTCTAATGGATTGCCCAGTCATCGGTTTAGTCGGGCACTACTGAAATCTAGTAGTGGTCAACTGTTTTTTGGAGGTAATGGCATACTGTTCTCATTCTTTCCAGATCAGGTTAGGGGTAATCCAATTCCACCAGAAATAATTCTAAACGGATTAATGATATCTGGCGAAACCTATAATGGTGATAAAATTTTATATAGAAATTTGGAGAATATTACCTTGTCTCATGAACAAAATGATATAAGTATCGAATACACGGGACTTCATTATAGCAACCCTTCCAAAAACCAGTACAAATATAAATTAGAGCCTTATGACCTCGACTGGATTGAAGCCGGCACAAAACAAATGGCTAGGTATACTAATCTCGATCCTGGAGAATATAATTTCCGGGTCATTGGGTCTAATGACAATAATATCTGGAATTACACCGGCGCATCTGTTCAGTTGTTAATCAAGACCGCCTGGTGGTCAAGATGGTGGGCATATCTACTTTACATTACTTTTTTCAGTACAATTGCATATAGCTTCTATCGATTTCAACTTTCTAAAAAATTAGCCATCGAAGAAGGAAGGCGTCTTAAGGAAATAGACCAATTAAAAACCAGCCTCTACACCAATATTACTCATGAATTCAGAACCCCGTTGACCGTTATTCTTGGCATGACGAATCAACTAAAATCAAGTGTTGAAGACTTGCCATTGCATAATGCAACAAGACCACTTGAGATGATTCGCCGCAATGGAGAAAACCTTTTGAAGTTGGTCAATGAGATGCTTGAACTTGCGAAACTAAAAAGCGGTAATTTGGAATTAAACCTTATAAACTCTGATGTTATTCCCTTTGTAAAATACCTATGTGAAAGCTTTCATTCTTATGCACTGGATAACCACATAAATCTTGAGGTGTACGATGGGATTGATCAACTGATGATGGATTTTGATAGTAAGAAACTGGAGACTATTATTTCTAATTTGCTATCCAATGCCATAAAATTTACTCCTTCAGGTGGAAAAATAACAGTACATCTAAATCAGACACTCGTTAATAATAAACAGTTTTTCATCATCAAAGTACGTGATAACGGCGTGGGAATATCCGAGGATAGACTATCAAATATATTCGAACGTTTTTATCAGGTTGATAATACATCAACGAGGTTGAGTGATGGCAGTGGCATTGGCCTTGCACAAACAAAGGAATTGGTGGAATTGATGGAAGGAACAATAGCGGTAAAAAGTACAATTGGAAAAGGCAGTGAATTTACCGTTCAAATCCCTATTACCAACAAGGCGAGCAATGCTGAAAGTATAGCCCGACCTTCAAAACCAAAAGCGGCTATTTTAGCTGCTGCGTCTGAAACATATCATGAAATTTACGAAAAGGATGAAGAAGTACCATTGATACTCCTAATTGAGGATAACGCAGATGTAAGTTATTATCTGATTACATGCCTCCAAGAAAATTATCGGATATTAAACTCCAGAAATGGAAAAGAAGGTGTCGAAATAGCTTTAAAGGTGCTACCCGATATAATTATTAGTGATGTTATGATGCCATTAATGGATGGATTTGAAGTTTGCTCCATTTTAAAGGAAGATACACGAACCAGCCATATCCCTATAATCCTTTTAACCGCCAAAGGCATAATTGAAGATAGGATCAAAGGACTGGAACAGGGAGCCGATGCATATCTTGTTAAGCCTTTTGAAAAAGCCGAGTTATTGATCCGTCTGGCTAGGCTTTTGGACATACGAAAGAGGTTGCAAAAGAAATACAGCGGTGCTTTGGTTAGCGGCCGCAATGATGGTACTGGAGTGGTGAACAAAGAAGAAAGCTTTCTTTGGAAAGTTGAAAGTACAATTCTGGAACATCTGGATGATGAAAACTTTTCTGGCAATGAATTGGCCAGATCTTTATTACTTAGTCGCTCTCAGGTACACCGAAAATTAAAAGCCTTAACCGGCATGTCAACTGCTATATATATTCGTTTTATCCGTCTCCAAAAAGCAAATGATTTACTACAGGAGGCGGCCAACCTTAGTATATCTGAAATTGCCTATAAGGTTGGCTTTACTTCTCCGGTATACTTTTCTCAGATTTACAAAAAAACTTTTGGTAGAAGTCCGAGCGAAACACGTAAGTAGTTTATATTCAATAGGTTGTTATTTTGATTCTTCTCATTGTAATAATAGCTTGAAATCACTTTGTTGGCCTTTGCAACATTATAGAAAGACTTTGGTCAAATAGCTAAAGCCCAAAGCGCTTATTACCACTACATTTAATCCATACCTCTTTAAAAGGATAGGCTAAATTAAAATATATAGGTCATGATTGTAAAAAAATATTTCAACCGATTGTCTCGATCAATTTTCTTTTTTATGATCCTAACAATGGTGCTCCTTATAACGATAGGTTGTTCATCTGGTGATGATCCTACTTCACCACCAACCACAACCTCAACAACACCTCCACCTCCACCTGTAGCAGCAGATCAAACACTTGATCGCTCTTTGACCTCACAGTATAATTCTGAATCCTACCCCCTTAAAATATTTCTTCCAGCCATATTTGCAACGGACAAAAATCTACCTGTGATCTATCTTACGGATGGCTTGGACTTATTTGAAATTTTAAAACAAAAATCCAAAGAAATTGGTCTGCAAGCAATTATAGTAGCAATAGGGGATAAAGAAGGTGCGGACAGACAACGAGATTTTTTCCCAAGTTTTTGTGGTGGCCGTACCGATGATAGTTTTGAAAATTTTTACAACCTAATCACTCAGCAGCTTGTGCCTTTTGTAGATGACAATTATGAGAATAACCACAGCTCTAGATCCCTGATAGGAGTTGGTTACGGAGGTGTTTTTGCAGTCACGGCCTTATTATTGGAAAACCCTGAAGCTCTAATATTTCATGGATCAATTGCCGTTGTTCCAGGATTTAATTGTGATATCGATAATTTCACTGTTGTAATAAATGAAATGGATAATCGTATGGATTCGGCAAATAGCAATGAAAGTTTTAAACTTCACCATACAACCACAAGTGAATTCGGACCTGGTGAATTTAATGACTATATGGAGGACAAAGACATGGTTTTACCATGGCTTGAATTTGACTTTCTACATCTTGAAAATGAAGATGACGAAAGTGCAATAGGTCCAGCCTTCGTAGCCGGCCTTAAATATATCTATGAAATCAATTAGACCATCTTTATATCAACTTTCAATATTTGGAAAATAGTTTATTCATGTAAAAGAAGTTATTTTCAGAGCCTCTTTTCCTAGTACCATAAAAAGAACCTTTTTTGAGACGCTGAGGTTTTACATTATCAATCCAGATTATCCGTCTCAAATCCTTACCCTTAAATTTTGCGCATGGATCCTGTTTCGATTTTATAGTTTTCGGGTTGATAAGGGTACCTGCCCGCCTCTGGCGGGAAGTAAAATCGAAATAGGGCGCAT
>JBATIW010000069.1:0-3286 GCA_049668005.1 Maribacter sp. | reverse complement strand
TTTCAAGTCTTAGTGTCACCGCATTCTTATGAGCCTGTAAACCTTCTGCTTCGGCCATTAATTCAATGGTTCTCCCTATTTCAAGAATACCTTCAGAAGATATTTTTTGAAAGGTCATGTTTTTCATAAAACTATCGAGGTTCACGCCACTATATTGCTTTGCATAGCCATTAGTGGGCAATGTATGATTTGTTCCCGATGCATAATCCCCAGCGCTTTCCGGTGTATAATTCCCAATGAAAACTGAACCCGCGTTTGTAATTTGACTTAGGTATTCTTCCTCATTTTCAACACATAGAATATAGTGTTCAGGAGCATATTCATTAATTAAGTCAATTGCCGTTTGAGCTTCCGAAATATATATTAACCTACTGTTCATTATTGCTTTTTCGGCAATATTTTTTCTTGGAAGTTGGATTATCTGTTTCTCAATTTCCTTTTCAACTTCATGTATCATATCCATTGATGTAGAAACCAATATCACCTGACTATCGGCACCATGCTCAGCCTGGCTCAACAAATCCGAGGCAACGAATGAAGCATTAGCTGTGTCGTCGGCCATAACCAAAAGTTCACTCGGTCCGGCGGGCATATCAATAGCTACGCCATGTTTGGTAGCAATTTGTTTTGCTACGGTTACATATTGGTTTCCTGGTCCAAATATTTTATAAACCTGCGGTATACTCTCAGTACCAAAAGTCATTCCGGCTATTGCTTGGATGCCACCAACCTTGAATATTTGGGTAACACCACACAAATTTGCAGTATATAATATGGCGGGATGTACTTTTCCTTCACGGTTAGGAGGGGTACATAATACTATTTCTTGACAACCCGCAATATTGGCAGGTATGGCCAACATTAAAATGGTTGAAAATAAGGGGGCTGAACCACCCGGAATATATAATCCTACTTTTTGAATGGGTCTTTTTTCTTGCCAACACAAAACTCCTGGAGCTGTTTCAACTTCTATTTTCGTTGTTCTTTGTGCGCTATGAAATGCTTCAATATTATGCTTTGCTGCATTTATGGCTTTTTTCAATTCCGTACTAACTGAAGCGGCAGCTTCCTTAATTTCTCTCTCGGATACCTGTATAACATCCAAAGCAACTCCATCGAATTCTTGAGTGTACTTCAATAGAACAGCATCCCCATAGCCTTGGACTTCCGTAAATATTTTATTCACAGTGCTTTCAATATCCGATACCGTTTGGGTAGGCCGTTTCAACAAATCTTCCCAATCTGCTCTTTTAGGATTATTAATCTTGTTCATTATAAAACCATTTTCTCAATTGGGCAAACCAAAATTCCCTCAGCCCCAGCTTGCTTTAATTCATCAATCACTTCCCAGAATTTATCTTTATTGATTACTGTATGAACTGAACTCCAACCCACTTCAGCCAAAGGCAAAACCGTTGGGCTTCGCATTCCGGGCAATAACCTTAGAATATCATCCAATCTATCATTTGGGGAATTCAACAATACATATTTAGATTGCCTAGCTTGCAAAACGGATTTAATTCGAAATTGCAATTTACTTAGGATAGTTCTTCTATCCGAAGATATCTTTTTGGAAACCGCTAAAACGGCTTCACTCTTCAGCATTACTTCCACTTCCTTAAGATTGTTCTTAAACAGCGTGCTACCGCTAGAAACGATATCGCAGATAGCATCTGCCAGGCCAATATTAGGTGCTATTTCAACAGATCCATTAATAATATGCAAATCCGCTTCAACACCTTTTTCCTTCAAGTATTCCCTAACCGTATTGGGATAAGAGGTTGCAATTCTTTTTCCTTGAAAATCAACGACCGAATTATATTTTACGGATTTTGGAACGGCCAGTGAAACCCGACATTTTGAAAAACCCAATTTTTCGACAATGTCAATTTCGCCTCCCTTTTCAATCAAAACATTTTCTCCTATGATGGCAATATCCACAACGCCATCCCTTAAATACTGTGGTATATCCCCATTGCGTAAATAAAATACCTCCATGGGAAAATTCCTTGCTGAGGCCTTTAATTGGTCTTTACCATTATCAATTGAAATACCACAATTTTTAAGGATTTGCAAGGACTCTTCATTAAGGCGTCCTGATTTCTGTATGGCAATTCTAATTTTTGTCATTTTAATTATTTTAATATTTCCTTATTCCTTTTTTAATAGGATTTGACAAATTGGATTAAACAAAAAACCCGTTTGATTTCTCAAACGGGTCAGCTATATGTTGTAAATACTACAATACATTTCTACCTCGCTTGAGAGCAAGTATAAAAATGATGCTGTGTATTTTGGTTTTTCATTATGTTTGTAAAATTAGAACTTATTTTCATATCTCAAAAACAATTGTTGAAAATTGCACATTTCTTCTATATCCACCTACTTTAACAAACAAAACTTAGTTGTTTCCTAAAATCAAAGGAAGACCTGAATCTCCACTGCCTACAATAACTACTTTGGCGTTTGGGGATTTGGCTAACTCTAGTGTAGCATCAATACCCTTATCCTGAAGAATTTTATCAGTTAGGGATGCACTCAAAATTCTGTTTGCATCGGCCTTACCTTGTGCCTCAATAGTCACCTTTTCAGCTTCTTTCTTTGCGGTTACCAAACGAAATTCATATTCCAAAGATTCCTGTTCCTGCTTTAATTTTCGCTCAATGGCCTCTTTTATTGTAGGGGGTAAGGTAACATCCCTAATTAGTATTTGATTGAGTTGTATATATTGTTCGTCAACAATCTTGAGGGTTTCCTCAAAAATCTCAACCTGTATTGCATCTCTCTTACTGGAGTACAATTGTTCAGGAGTATAACGCCCAACTACACTTCTCGCAGCAGATCGAATAGTTGGTAACAATACACGTTGAACATAAGCCTCTCCTTTTTCTTGATGTAGTTTTCCAAGGAATTCACGTTTTGGTTCAAACCAAGCGGAGGCATCCAATTTAATTTCCAATCCATTTGATGAAAGCACTTGCATTTTTTCAAAGACTTCTTGTTGCCTTACTTCGTAAATATAAACTTTGTTCCAAGGAGCTACTATATGAAATCCTTCTCCCATAGGTGGCTCATCGGTTACGACGCCCCCTCCAAAAGTCTTATAAAGAACCCCAGCTTCCCCTGATCCGATGGTGATAGCTGATTTTGTAATTAATACGACCGCTAGAATCAGTATGATAATTGCGGGTAATGCTATTTTAGGTAATTTATCCATTTTAATATTATTTAAGTTAATCCGTTATATTTTCTAATAAACCATTCTATGGACAACGCACCTAAGATT
>JBATIW010000068.1:0-10223 GCA_049668005.1 Maribacter sp. | reverse complement strand
CATCAGAAGTAAGTACTACAGTACCACCAGAGACACAATCAACTATTGCGGAGGAATTTAGGGTTAGATAAGGGTTGGCTCTAATTCTTACTGGGTTTTCATAAAACTCACAACCATTGGCATCTATAATTCGAACATAATAATCTCCGAACAAAAGACCGTCAAAGGTAGCCGTAGTACTAGCGGTGTTAACAATGGGGTTAGGGCCTGATGTAACCACAATATTGTTTAAGTTGTCATATAGGGTATAAGTAAAATTAGCAACGCCACCACTAGTGATTGCAATATCGATTTTACCTGGAACATCCCCTATTCCAACACCTCCACAGGAAACATCCGTTGCAACAACATTGGCATCAAAAAGAGCGGGGTCATTGATGGTTACGGTATCTATAAATGTACAGCCTTTACTATCTTGAACCGTGTAGCTATAAACACCTGCGGCTAAGCCAGTATAAACGGTCTGATTTGATAATCCCAATGTGTTGAAGTTTACCTGATAGGGTGCAACTCCTAGGTTTGGATCTATATTGATCTCTGCTATACCGTCTGCACCACCATTACAAGCAGGGTCTGTCCCGGTTGCGGTTGCTGAAGGATTAACCGGAGTTGTTACCGTAAATACATTAGTTTCTACAGTACATCCCTCATTATCGGTAATTCTAAATTGATAGGTGCCGGCCACTAAAGTTGTATAAGGGAATCCACCACCATAAGCAGCATAACCACCACTATTAAGGTCTATTTCGTATGTATAAGGCAAATATCCATTGGCAGGTGTCACGTTAATTACCGCATCTGGTGAAACAGTACAATCCAGGTCTTTTGTAAGGACAGCTGCGACTGTAAGCTGCGGCTCAATGGTCACTGTGTTGGAAGTGGCGGTACAACCGTAGGCATCATAAACAACAACGGTATATGCACCGGGCACTAGATTATTGAACACGTTACCATTCTGTGCCGGGGCACCGTTAAGGCTAAAGGTATAAGGGGCAATTCCCCCTGCAGCATTCGCAGTAAGGCTAACGCCTGTTCCTGGATCATAACATAGATCCGTAGTTGGGTCTAGTGTAACCGTAGGATTTGCGGGAGCCGAAATGTTGAAAGTATCGGTTACCGTACAACCACCTGCATCGGTAACACTGATGGTATAGGTTCCTGTTTGAGTAAGTCCCGGGAACACGTTGCTGGCCTGTGGTCCAAGAATGTTCGAGTCCGGTTCTTCGACTTGATAAGAGTAACTGCCCCATCCGTCGGTGGCTGTTATGGTCACCGAACCGTCGGCCGCACATGTAAGCGGTGTCACCACGGATGTAAAGGCCAATGCAATTGCGGGCTCGCTGACTGTAACGGTCTCCGTAGCGGTACAATTTGTAGTTTCATCAGTTACGATAATCGTATAAGCCGAAGCTAGAAGCCCCGTTAAATTAATGGTGCCTGCCGATTGACCAACAACCGCAGCGCCTCCGTTAACAGTATATTGATAGGTTGTTGTAAATCCATTGACCATAAAATCCACTGCCCCATCTGCTACCCCGACACACGAGACATTGTTTACAAGCGCACCAGTTACATCAATTGGAGTAACAGGTAAAATGGTGTATGTTTCATCGTAAGAACAGGAATTGGCATCTGTAACCCTAAACGTATAAGTATCAGGCGCAAGACCTGTAAAAATGTTGTTGTTTCCGTTGTTAAGAGCTGCAGGCGCTATAATTTCATAAGTAATCGCCCCAATACCACCGGTAATAGTTAAAGTTACATCGGAAGTTTGAGCAGGACAATTGGGAGCTGTTGCGGAAAAACTGATATCCGTGGGTGGATCAAGGGCTAGAATTGCGACAGGTGCAGTAACGAATGTACAATTATTGGCATCTCTTACTGTAATGGTATATGAACCATCTGTTAGACCTGTAAAAGTATCTGAAGCTCCAAAAGTTACTCCATCGATACTATAGGTATAGCCAGGAGTTCCCCCAGTAATGTTTTGTGCCTGAACGGTCCCTGTTTGAACACAGGTATATGGCTGTATTAAAACCGCATCGGCGTTAATGGGATTAGGACTTGTAAGGGTAACACTATCCATATAGGTACAGCCTTTGCTGTCCTGTACGATATAATTATAGGTACCTGCCGCAAGACTAGTATATACGGTCTGGTTGGACAATCCGGCCCCATCAAAATCCACTTGATAAGGTGCCGTTCCAAAATTAGGGTCTATATTGATTTCAACACTTCCATCCAGAGCACTGTCACAAGTTGGATCCGTGGGATTATGGGTTGCCACGGGATTCGTTATAGGATCTACTACTACGGTTGTTTGTGCTGTACAACCTTCACTATCGGTAATTAAAAATACGAATGAACCGGCTACAGCTGTGGAATAGGTGAAACTGTTGCCTACCACTGGAGTGCTTGCGCCGCCATTTACCTGGTAACTAAATCCGAGATAGCCGCCATTTATGGCTATATCAATTACTGCATCCGGTGAAACGGTGCAGTCGAGTTCTTTGGTAAGCACTGCCGATACGGTGAGTTGAGGTTCAATGGTCACCGTGTTCGATGTGGCTGTACAGCCATAAGCATCGTAGACCACTACGGTGTAAGCACCGGGCACCAGATTATTGAATACATTTCCATTTTGTGCCGGGGCACCGTTCAGGCTATAGGTATAAGGAGCGATTCCCCCAAGGGCGTTCGCGGTAAGGCTAACACCAGTTGCCGGGTCAAAGCATAGATCCGTTGTTGGGTCAAGGGTAACTGTTGGGTTCGCTGGGGCCGTAATGTCAAAGGTATCGGTAATGGTACAACCACCGGCATCGGTAACACTTATCGTATAGGTCCCTAATTGTGTAAGTCCTGCAAATACATTGCTTCCTTGCGGACCGAGTACCGTCGTATCCGGTTGTTCAATTTCATAGGAGTATCCACCCCACCCATCAGTGGCGGTAATGGTCACAGATCCGTCTGCCGCACATGTAAGCGGTGTCACCGCGGAAGTGAATGCCAATGCTATTGCGGGTTCGCTAACGGTAACGGCTGCTGTTGCTGTACAATTGGTTGCTTCGTCGGTTACTATGATTGTATAGGCCGAGGCCACAAGACCTGTTAGGTTAATGGTCGCTGCGGATTGACCAACAACCGCTGCACCACCATTGATGGTGTATTGATAGGTTGTGGAAAAACCACTGACGCTAAAATCCACGGCCCCATCTGCTGCACCGACACATGAGACATCACTAACTAGTGATCCAACAACATCGATTGGGGTAACAGGTAAAATCGTGTAAGTTTCATCATAAGTACATCCTTTGATGTCGGTAACCCTAAAGGTATAGGTGTCAGGCGCGAGACCATTAAATGTGGCTGTATTGCCTATTGTTGAGGTTGCCGCTATAGCTGAAGGCGCAACAACTTCAAATACAAAAGGAGTGTTGCCATCAACAACAGTAACAGTTATATCCGAGGTTAATGCGGGACAAACGGGTTGTGTTGAGACAAATGTTAAATTACTAGGTTCATTTAGAGGATCAATGGTAATAGGGTTCGTCACTATTACACAACCATTGGCATCCCTTATGGTTATTGAATAAGTGCCATTGGTAAGATTGGAAAAAGTTTCTGCACCAGCTCCAGAAACAAAATTTATCCCATCAATACTAAATTCATAGGGGGCGGTTCCTCCAATTACGTTTTGTGCTTCTATAATCCCGAATTGGGTACAGGTATAGTCCTGTAATAAAACAGCATTACCTGTAACAGCATCTATAGGTCCTGAAATAGTATAATTTTCAAAAAAGTCACAAGAAACACCACCTTTACGCTGATTTAAACGAACAGTATAGTCGCCTTGTGCCAAGTTGTTGAACACACCTGAAGAATTACTGGCTATTTCAACACCGTTTTCGTCTATGAGGAAAAAGGTTAATTGATAACCATTGGTGTTTAAGAGATTAAAGGATATTGAACCGTCTTCTTCTCCAAAGCAACTTTCGTTGATTACAGTAGAGGGGTCATATGTAATGGAAGGCACCAATACAATGGTTACTGTATTTGATATGGCCGAACAATTGTTTCTGTCAACTACGACAAAAGTATAATCTCCTGGAATTAGAACATCAAAAATAACACTGGTTTGATATTCCGATGGCGGAATATCATTGACAGAAGAGTATGACGTTATCGTTGTGCCGCTTTCATCCACGAAGGACCAAATGGCATAAACATGCGGTGTTTGCCCTCCATTGGAATCCATTTGGATATTACCTTCTTTACAGGAAATATGTTGTGATATCTGAGCTGTAAGTTCAAGATCATTTTCATCATTTATTGTGACCTGTTCTGTATAGGAGCAACCATCATCGGTTCTAGCATGAACAATGTAGTCCCCAGGATTGAGGTTATTGAAAGTAAAGTTATTGTCAGGTTGGGCCGTTTCATTGTCCAAAAGAGTACCCAAACCGCCATTTGAACCATCATCCAATCGAAGTTCATACTCATAATTTGGATCTACATTCAATACCTGAATGTTTATAGAGCCTAGATCATTGCAATTTGCAGGTAATGCCGTTACATTTACTTGAAAATCCCTGAGAAGTATTCCAATATCCGGAGTAGTGAAAATACAAGCACCCGGAATTGGTATTCCGGCATTGTCCAATTGTACTACCTCAACGCGATAAGCCCCATTAGTGGTAAAATCAAAACTTGGGCCATTGTTAGCGCTAAAAGGCACTACAATGTTGTTGGTAGCGATATCTACCAATTGATAGCCATAGCCATTCCCTAGATTTGTGATTGTAATATTTCCCGGGGTTGCGCAGAT
Organism: Maribacter sp.; assembly: GCA_049668005.1. Classification (GTDB taxonomy): domain Bacteria; phylum Bacteroidota; class Bacteroidia; order Flavobacteriales; family Flavobacteriaceae; genus Maribacter_A. The sequence continues at coordinate 5,398 of JBATIW010000068.1, read as the reverse complement.
TACATCGCTTTTGTTATATTCTATATCCAAGGTGTTCTGGAACACATTGAAATAGAATCTGTTAAAACATCCATTTTGGTAGGTTACCACCAATCTAAATTTGCCAGGAGCTGTTACATTATAACTGTTTCCTGTAGTTAGTGGGTTCCAAGTACAGCTTAGATTCTTGTTCGCACAATCATCACCCGAAGAGGCACAGCTACTTTCATCCAATTGTTCCCATACGATGCTTTGGGCATCTACGATGTTCACCTGTAATAGTTCTGAATCGTTTATTCCACAGAGGAATATTTTGGGCAACAAATCGCCATCAATACTACAACTTACAATCTCACCTTGTATATCATTGGTTGGATCGGCATCGCCGTTTACCGTATTATAGAATTCAATAATAGGATTTACAGTATTGTCACCAAATCGTTCTACAGTTATTATTTCCTGGAATCCTTTGCAGGGGTCAGCAACTATTTTATCGACAATATAGATACCTATATCATTGACTAATTGTGTACTAGGGTCATTATCGGGATCGCCATCATCTATAATAGTATCTCCCAGATCAATAAGGCCATCTTCATTTTCGTCAATATACCATATATAGGAATCAAAATTGTCACCAGCATCCAACAGAACATCAGTACCACAAAGCTGTACGGTGCGATTAAAATCACAATCGGATAAATCGTCCAATAAGAAGTTGGTAGCACCAGGCGTAATGAATCCACAAGTGTCAAAATCAGAGACACTTGGATCGTCGGTAATTTGATTGTTATTGATAACCCCTTCATAGGTAGAATAGGCTAAATTTGCGATAAGGTCTGTACACGCATTGACGAAATCAAAACAATTTTCAGCAACTTTAACCCGTAAACGAATCGAAGAAGGGGGATCTCCATTTTCAACCAAATTATCCGGAACATTAAAAGTTATAGTATGTGCGACTGCATCGTAATTATAGGTCATGCCTGGGGGCATTACTAAATTTGCCGGAATAAACGTTGTATTGATCGGTAATACATCCCTAAGTGTGTAGTTGGTGGCATCGTCATTGCCTGTATTTTGAAAGGTAAGCACATAGTCCAATTCTTGGCCAAGATTAACACCAAGACCGGTAATATCGTTTCCTGCAATATCCTCAACCTTTTTTTCAACAACAATATTGGGTTCTATTATTTCAATGTTAAAGGAGTTGAAAAATGGGTAGTATTGATCTCCACTGGAAGTAAACCTAAAGGTTGCAGCTGTTTCTGAATTTGGTATTACCGAGTTGGACGGATTGTTCAACAGAAACATATCTGTATCATACCCCAAGGTGTTTATACTGTTTGGGGTTCTATTGTTGGTAATGGCTCCATTTAAAGTAATATTACTATTGAAGAAGTTGTTTGCAGGATTAACGGCATTACTGATTGTTGTAAAACCAGGATTGCTTGCGGCTCTAATCCGCATCCTATCACCTGTTATCCTATTATCCCCTTCCAAAGCAGCTGCGCCTATGTTGGCACGGACAGGGCCTACAGGTATGGTATTGAAACCAGAATAATTGATATCAACTTGTGGGTTGGCACCGCGTACTCTTGCAAAACCATCAAAAGTGGTGATTAATTTACCTGATAGTGTCGGGTTTTCATATACTACAACCAAAGTCCAACCACCAGCCGCTCCACCACCTGGTGATAATGAACCAACTACCGATCTAACATTTGCTATGGTATAATCGCCAGAAGGATCTGCAAGCGGGGTAATTAATGCTGTAATGTCTGCATAACAGGCATACGGGCTGTTTTGTGTAACTGATGGATCACCGCTAGTAAACCCATCAAAGAGGACTTCATCAGCGACAACATCTACATAGGCACCACCAGGAACCATTAGTTTTACCTGGTTAAAATCGTTTTGCCTACCTGTTCCAAGTGCTTGACCCGCTTGTGCGCTTGGGTATGTTGCAGACCAATAGAGACCCGCGTATCGTATTAAATTGCAAGTTGCATTTGGAAAGCTAAAATTGGCCGAACTTGAACTGAAAGTCGTGGGATCTGAATCTACATCAATATATTGCTGGTTCAACCAATCGTTATAGGTGGATGAATTTCCTGTAGCATTATATGGATCTTCAGGCTGGGTTGAGCCCGTGCCACCATTCCTGTTGACAATATTATTTGCAATAAAAGTTAAGTCTCCCTTAATGTTGTTTTGGTACCTAAAGGTATTACCATTTGGGTACGTTCTTGTAAATGAAGTGTACTCTTGGGAAAATCCTGCATATGATAGGAAAAAGATACAGGCTAGTAAAAAGAATTGGGTCGCCTTAATTTTCATTTGGTCAGTAGGTTTGGTTTCTGTACTGTTTGTTAATGACAATTTCAGGGAATGAAAATTCTGGAAACTATCAACAACAAATATTGCCCATAATAATTTCCGATGAAATTTAATGTTGTAGTATACAGCAGTTATGTTGTGAAACGCTATTTTAACAGGGTTTGCAATCAAAGATTACCAAATTTGTTTACAGCCCCGATTTTTATCGAAAAAAGTGAGCTTTTCATCCTGTTTCACATGCCTAGAACGATTGAAAGGAATGGCTTTTTGTAGGATAATAACATTGGGAATGAACAAGCTTGGGGAGATAGACATTTATCTTTAACAAAACCGATGCCCTTACATATAGGAATTTACTGCAGGTAAGCTCATTTAGGTGACGGACATATTATGAGCTCCTATTTTCGAAGAGGCCAAATTTCATTTAATATTTGATAGTAATTAATAAGTTGAAAAAACAATAGGGCTCCCAATAATATACAATCTAAGCCATTTGGTTTGGAGTAACGCGCATGATCCACATCTTGTCATCGTAAGCGTCATTTAGTTTGGTATAGTAAGAAAGAAGTGCATTGTTCCAGGATTGGTGGCGTTTTAAATAAACATATCTGAAATTGTTTTCAGGGTTTATAAAATAGCTGGCATTTAATCCATATGAATTCAACAACTTAACAAATCTCTTGGCATTGTTGGGATTTGCAAAAACATTCGCAATTAGGTAGTATCCTGAATCCGCACCATTGATGATTTGCGTTTTAGGCTGTTGCATGTTCGCTGCAACCTTGTCTTTTACAATTACATTCTGCTGTAATACATTTGTGTCGTATTTCGAAGCTTTTTCATTGATTTTAGTTGTGTTCTCAACATAGGCTTCATTTGTATAACGATTGTCTACATTCATGATCCACATTTCACCGCTGTAATTTCCGTTTAAATTGCTCTTGTGTGCAGCAATGGCTTCTTCCCTAGTGTTATAACGATTTAAATAGACATACTTAAGGCCGTTATTAGGATTGTCTATATAGTCTGCAGCTATTCCTTGCTGTTTAAGGCCGTCAATGAACTTATGCATATATTGCCCGCCTTTGTACACATTGGCAACTACATAATACCCATCTTCTACCCCTTGTAAATCCCTGAATTTTCTACTTTTAACTTTATTGGGAGCTGTTGTTTTGTAGGTGCCGGTGGTTTTACGTGTATTGTCTTTGGCTGCTATTGGTCGAGTCTTGGTCTCGTTGTTTGCAGCAACAACAGCGTCTTTTGCTTTTTTGATAGGTTCTGTTTTTTCGATGATCTGCGGTCTTTCGCGGCCATCATTACTTACGTTGTTTGCCGCTGCCGCTATATCCGTATTCTCTCCCAAGAATAATTTTTCAGCTTTTTCTTCCAAGTCTGGTCGTTCACCTTTGGTTTCATTTCTGACCATACGCATCACCATTTCAAAACGTTTTTCAAGGTCTTTTTTACGGTTATTTTCCAGAGAATCCTGTCTGAACATAAGTTCTGCAATTATAGCATCGTTTTCGGCCAGTTTCTTTTTAAGCTCTTCCAAATCCTCAGAACTTGCGATTGTATCTTCTTGACCTAAGTCATCTGAATCGACTAAATCATCTTCGCTATTTTCAAGGAATACTCGGTCTTCCGTTAAGTTAGGTTCAAATGAATAGGCAAATGATATTTCGTGGGTCACACCGAAATTGTCAAAGTTATTGGAAAGGCCTTTTTCCATGGTATAACCCAAAGAGAGTCTTTTACTTAGGTTAAAACCTACGCCGGCAGATGCGCCATAAAAACTATCATAGCCCCCTTGTACCCATCCTAGTTTTGGAAGATCCAGAATTAGACTACCGCCCAAAACAATATCATCTTCCCCTACTTTTCTGGCTCGGGCCAAAGGCATTAGTCGTCCACTTTCCAGAACGCCGGTGGCGTTTTCAAATTCGTGGGTATACTGTAAGTGACCGGAAAAAGTTTTATCCTTAAAGGCCGTGACTGATTCACTATTTTTTAGGTTGTAATCAAATAAGTTTTCTGCAAAAAGACCAACATCGAACTTACCATAAGAAATATTGAAACCCGGCTGGAATGATAACAGGTTACTGTCCTGAAGCCCAGCTAAGAAAGGATCTTCCTCCACGGTTGTAACCCGGTTTAGGTCAAAACCACTATTATAATAAGAAACATTGGCGCCAAAAGTGAAATTACTTTTATCACTTAATTTAATGCCATATGCATAATTGGCCAATACACCAAAATTGCTGACAGTTCCTTCCCGTTGGGAATATAGACTTAGTCCAAGCCCTGTCCTATCGCTAATTCTACCGCTATAACTTAGAAAGTAGTTTTGGTTGTTATCATTAAATTGTACCGATTGGTTTCTATGTAAAAGATTTATATAAGATACATTTTCCCTAACGGTTGAGAATGTTGGGTTGATAAGAAACCTATTGTATTTCAATAAGTTCTGCGAAGGAACATCATAGGGTACAAAAGGGGTATCTTCCTGCGCATTGACACTGCCCAACGCCGCTATAAATATTAGTATTAATATAATTCTTTTTTTAAACATTGTATTAGCTTATCTAATTACAGTAATTGTGCCTTGTTTCAATACTTCCTTGGCATTCCTGATCTTATAATAAAAGACCATATTTTGTTTTGGAAAGGCCATAGATGATGAAGGCCATGAATTGTTATAATCAAACTCATTTAGAATTTCCTCTCCTTTTTCGTTGTAAATGATCACATTCACATCGGCTTTATTCGAGTATGAATTAGGTAGCATCCATTGATCATTAATTCCGTCACCATTTACACTGATAACATTGGGAACTTTAAAGGTGTCTAAATAGGTTACATTAATTTGTCTGGTAATTTCACAGTTGTCAATATTAGCAACAAGGGTATACGTACCTTCATTAGTAAAACTCACTGAACTTGATGCACTCATTTCAACATTGTTCGAATCATACCAGCGATATGCGGTACCACCATTTGCGGTTACTGTTCTTGAAGTGCCTTCAGGGAAAACTACATCGCCAGTTGGATCTAAGGTTATCAACGATGGATCTAAAGG
>JBATIW010000067.1:0-6991 GCA_049668005.1 Maribacter sp. | reverse complement strand
ATTTGTACAAGGCATTTTTTTTAGCTTCTACAAGTGCATACACAATATTGGGCTTGCTTGGGGAAATGGCAATACCAATTCTACCTAACTCTCCCTTGGGAAGACCGTCTTCCTCAGTAAGTTTTTTCCAATTTTCCCCACCATCATGAGTCATATAAAGTCCGCTACCTTTCCCACCCGATTTAAAAAACCATGGATCACGTTTGTGTTCCCACATGGCTGCAATCAACTTATTGGGATTCGAAGGATCCATAATCAAATCAGCCACGCCTGTTTTGTTGTTCACAAAAAGAACCTTCTTCCAGCTTACCCCTCCATCGATGGTTTTATAAACCCCTCTTTCGGCATGTTCGCCCCAAGGAGATCCAATTGCCCCTACATATACCGTATTGTGATCCATTGGGTCAATTTTGATCCTATGTATATGACGGGTTTTTTCCAAGCCCATGGATTTCCAATTTTTACCACCATCCAAGGATTTATAAACGCCAAAACCTCCATTCAGACTGTTTCTTGGGTTGCCCTCGCCAGTACCGACCCAAATAACTGAAGGGTTTGATTGTTGTATGGCAACAGCTCCAATTGAAGCGGTTAATTCCTTATCAAAGATGGGGTCCCATTTAATACCGCCGGAAGTGGATTTCCATAATCCGCCGGAGGCGGTACCTACATACATTACATCTGGTGAGTTGTGCACAACATCAATAGCTGTTACACGACCGCTCATTCCTGCAGGACCTATGTTTCTTGGTTTTAGATCTTGAATAAGATCCATTTTGAATTCTTGTGCAAATAGTGAGATTGATGCGAAAAGCATCACTACTGAAAGTAATTTTTTCATTAGTTTAAAGTAAGTTAATTAGTCGCATAAATATAGCTAAATCTTTGCTGGTAATTCTTAAATAGGTGTTAAGGATAGGCTTTTTACAAGGGCTGTTTCGATAATTGGTTTACTGATTTTCTAAGTCCAATAAAAATGGGAATCAGCAAGGAATAGCCAATGAAAAAAGGGATAATGTAATGGCCTAAATCAAGGACCAACATTAGTGCGATAATCAATAATTGAAATCCAAGACCAAAGGAAGATACGGCAGTCATTAACCAATTGGGTAACTTTCCATTTTCCACAGCCTTACGATCCAGCCAATAGATGACCTTGTCGAATGTACCATAAAATAGATGATAAAGTTTGAATAAACTAGCTACAGTACTTTGTCTTTCCCCTTTCATAGCCTTTGGGGCCTCATTTTCAAAAATTCTGCTTGTTGTATCCCCATTATGCTTGTTCCTAAGAATAACGTAATAATAATTATAAAGGGTTCCCTGTAATTGAATTCCTATGAAAGCTAAAATGGCCAAAGGAAGTGGGCTTTGGTGTACATACCATATGGCCAGAACAATCAAAAAATTCAGTAGAATGTCAGCGATGGAATCAAAATACCTTCCCGTATATGAAGGTGTATTTTTTAGTCGAGCCAGCTCTCCATCCGCTGCGTCCAATATTGATTTTAAAACCAAGAAAAAAGCCGCAGCCCAATATTGCTGATTCAAAATACAGAAAATGGCAAATAATCCTGAAATAATAAAACTTATGGTTACGTCAATTGGTGTAGCCGAACTGTTTTTAAGAAGGTTCGCGATAATTTTGGCTATGGGCCGGCCGTAATCTGATAAGTCGAAAAACTGATTTTCCTTTGGTAGCTTTGACATTATTAAATCATCGAGCTTGAAAATGCTAAGAACGAGAGCACGCTTGCTTAGCATTTTTGCCCAAGAGCAGTCACAAAGGTACTACTAATTTGGAATAGCATGGAATCCGAACTTTATGAATATGGATTATTCGTTTTTATAGATTACTCCATCTTTCATCACAAATCGCACATTCCTCATTTTAGAAATGTCCTTGATTGGGTCGCCTTCCACTGCAATGATATCGGCTAGAAATCCTTTTAGTATATTTCCACGATCGTTCATATGCAAAACCCTGGCATTGACTGATGTAGCCGTTTGCAATGCCTTGATAGGTTCCATTCCATATGCTACCATCATTTCAAGTTCACGATAATTTGTACCGTGTGAAAAGACACCTACATCACCCCCAAAAACAAGATCAACTCCTGATTGCAGGGCTAGATTAAATGAGGCCTTCTTTTTTATAATGCGTTCAGGATCAGGTTCCTTCCCTTTTTTCCATCCATTGTATTGTAAAATAGCATCTCCAGCGGCAAGTGTTGGGCAAAGGGCAACTCCCTTTTCTTTCATCAAATTAAAGATTTCCAAAGTTCCTCCATCCCCATGCTCAATAGTTTCAACACCGGCCATTATCGCGCGCCTAATTCCCTCTGGGGTACTTGCGTGTGCAACAACATAGCTACCCGCACTTTCAGCAGTAGCAACCATGGCCTCAATTTCTTCCAAAAGAAAGGTAGGTTGGGAAGGTTCGCCTTTTCCCCATCGATAGTCCGCATAGATTTTTATTAAATCAGCGCCGTTACCTAATTGTCTTCGTACTGTTTTAATGACTTCGTCGACACCGCTCGCAGGTTCTGCCCCTAGAGGAACAGTCACCCCATCATGGAAACCCTTTGGGCCATAAGCTCCTGTGGCTACAATGGCTGGTCCCGCTACCAAAACTCTTGGCCCCGGAATTATACCATCATCAATCATCTTTTTTAAATATACATCGGAGTAACCTGCCCCTTCCGCACCCAGATCCCGCATAGAGGTTATACCTGCCATCAATGATTTCTCAGCATGTAAGGTTCCGCGAATCGCCCTTTCTACAGGAGATTCTTTCAATACTTGATCATTCCATGAAGTTTCGTTGTAAGGATGAAGCAATAGGTGTGAGTGCCCTTCAATAAGACCTGGCATTAGGGTCATACCCGATAGATTGATTTTATTGGTTTGTGTGGAAACCGTTACTCCTGAAGGAATGCCGACATAGGCGATGATGTTCTTTTCGATAAGTACAACCCAATTCTTATGTAATTGTTCTCCATCAAATACCCGGTCAGGAACAAGTAGGGTTTGGCAAAATAATGTATTGAATGAGAATACAAGTGCAGTAAATAAGATTCCTTTCATTTTTTTAATTGGTTCTTTGTTTCATATTAGCTGCGCAGAGCCTGATTATTTCCTTAATTCTTTTTTGTCGGGTTTCTTTACGCTTCGCATGGTTTAGCCAAAAGAGATAACTTTTTCTTTGACTAAAAGTAAAATTTTGGTAGTTATTGAATGCTTTTATATTCTTTTCAAAAGCCTTTTGTAGATCTAAGGGGAGTATTCCTTCTTCCACTTCGTCCAGTGCATTCCATGAGCCATCTATCTTTGCTGTATTTATTTTTGCCAGCCCACTCTCATGCATTAATCCTTTTTCAATAAGCTTTTTTACATAGGATTTATTCAATTTGCTCCAATTACTTTTGGGTTTTCGTGGGCAGAAATACTGCTGTCTTTTGCCTTCTCCCAAACTTTTTACTTTACTATCAATCCATCCATAGCAAAGTGCCACTTGTACTGCTTCTTCCCATCGCATACTGTCATTTTCATGGTCAACTTTGTAAAAAATAAGATATACTCCGTTTACTACATTATGATTCTCATGCAGCCAATTTCGCCATTCAACATGATTTTTGAAAAAGTACTGATCAATTTCCCTCATTTCAACTTACGATTTTGTCATTTCCTTGGATAAAATTTAAATGCGCTTGGATGTTGTTGTTATCAATACTTATATTTAGAAATTCAGGTATGAACTAAAGATAATACTAAATGATGAAAAAAGCATTCCTATTCATAGTGGTCATTTTTGCCTTGATAATGACCAGTTGCAGCAATAAAAGAGACGGCAAACCAAAGGTGTTAGTGTTCTCGAAGACTATGGGCTTTAAGCATGCTTCAATTCCCAAAGGCATTGAAGCCATTCAAAAATTAGGTCTGGAAAATGGTTTTGAGGTTGATACCACAAAGAATGCTTCACTTTTCACGGATAACAACCTGAAACAATATTCATCGGTAGTTTTTCTGAGTACTACGGGAAATATTTTGGATCATTATCAAGAAGCTGCTTTTGAACGCTATATTCAATCGGGAGGGGGTTTTGTTGGTATACATGCAGCAACAGACACAGAATACGATTGGGGCTGGTATAATCGGTTGGTTGGAGCCCAATTTCTAAGTCATCCATCGGGTACTCCAAACGCTAATTTCATTATTAAGGATAATTCGTTTATTGCAACCAAGCATTTCACGGATTCAATATGGAACAGGAATGATGAACTCTATAATTTTAAAAATTTAAACACTGGCGTCAATGTCTTGATGACCGTTGATGAAAGCACTTATGAAGGCGGTGCGAATGGGGATTTTCATCCCATGAGTTGGTATCACGAATATGATGGTGGCCGGTCTTTTTATACCGCTGCTGGTCACACAGACGAAAGCTTTTCAGAGGAAAAATTCGTAAAGCATATTTTAGGCGGAATACAATATGCGATTGGGGAAAATTTAAATTTGGATTATAGAAAGGTAAGATCACAAATACCCCCGGATGTTAATAGATTTTCAAAGGTAACCCTGACGTTGGGTCAATTTTTCGAACCTACTGAAATGGCGGTTTTACCAAATAATGATGTGTTGATTTCCCAACGTAGGGGGGAGATCATGTTGTATAATGCTGCTACTAAAGAGCTAAAGGAAGTTGCACGACTGGATGTGTACCATAAAACCTTGAAAACACCTGATGTAAATGCTGAGGAGGGGCTAATGGGTCTTCAGAAAGATCCTAATTTTGAAAAGAACAATTGGATTTATCTTTATTACAGTCCGACAGGTGATGCATGGGTAAACCGTTTATCGCGATTTAAATTCAAGGATGGAATTTTTGATTTGGATTCTGAACAGGTGATCTTGGATGTTGAAAGTCAGCGTGAAATATGTTGCCATACTGGGGGATCTATAACTTTTGGCCCTGATGATTTGTTGTATTTGTCTACTGGGGACAACACTACACCGTTTGATGAAAAAGGAGCTAAATATGTTAGCAAAGGTTTTGCTCCTTTGAACGATATACCGGGTAAAGAACAATATGATGCCCGACGTTCTTCAGGTAACACCAATGATCTTAGAGGAAAGGTCTTAAGGATCAAGGTAAATGAGGATGGATCTTATGATATTCCCAAGGGAAATCTTTTTCCAGTAATTTCAGATAAAACCCGCCCAGAAATTTATACCATGGGCCATCGGAATCCGTATCGTATTTCGGTTGACCCCAAAAAAGGGTATCTGTATTGGGGCGATGTAGGGCCGGATGCCGGGAAGGATGATCTAGCGCGTCGTGGTCCAAGGGGTTATGATGAAATGAACCAGGCCCGTGAGGCAGGTAATTTTGGTTGGCCGCTGTTCATAGCCAATAATAAGCCTTATAAGGATTATGATTATACCAATGGTGAATCTGGCGAGACATTTGATCCATCAATGCCCATAAACGATTCAAAGAACAATAATGGACTACAAGAATTACCACCGGCCCAAGGGGCCTATGTGTACTATCCTTATGCCGAAACCCCGGATTTCCCCCAAGTGGGGACAGGGGGCAGGAATGCCATGGCAGGACCTACTTACTATTCGGATTTATATGCAAACGGTGGCGGGTTACCTTCTTATTATGATGGTAAGGTCATTATATATGATTGGATGCGCGGATGGATGAAAGCAATTACACTTTTCAAGGATGGTACTTTTAATAAGATGGAACCTTTCGCTTCGGACATAAAGGTCAACAGCTTAATTGATATGGAGATGAGTCCTGATGGGCGGGTTTACCTATTGGAATATGGCAGTGGATGGTATCAGCAAAATGAGGATTCCAGTCTGGGTTATATTGAGTTCAATGCCGGAAACAGACCGCCAGTTATAGAAGACTTGACAATAGATGTGACCTCTGGAAAATTACCTTTAACGGTAAACGCAATGGTTGAAGCACATGACCGCGAGAATGACCCAATGAGGTATGTATGGAGTTTGGGAAATGGGGAAACCAAGGTAACAAAAGCCCCTGAGCTTACCCATACATTCACCGTTGCTGGTCCATATGACATTTCCGTTGAGGTTAGGGACAATAAGAATGAAAATACATTAAGTGAAAGTATTTTGGTAGTTGCTGGAAATTCAAGGCCTGAAGTATCAATTGATTTAAGTGGTGGAAATTCCTCCTTCTTTATTAAAGGAGTGCCCATTAGGTATAAAGTATCTGTTTCAGATGCAGATGGTCGACCAATTGATGATGCAAATATTTTCGTTTCAGTTGATTATATGTCAGGAATGGACGAAGCGAATAAGTCGCAAGGGCATCAACAAGTATCTACAGCGGTCATGGGCAGGGCGTTGACGCAAGCGATGGATTGTAAAGCCTGTCATAAGGAAGTGGGGGCTTCAATTGGTCCTGAGTATAAGGCCATTGCAGAAAAATATAAGGATAATCCTAAATCCATGGCGTACTTACAGAAAAAGATAGTGGAAGGCGGTACTGGTGTTTGGGGAGAGGTGATGATGCCCGCGCACCCCAATGTGACTTTAGATGAGACCCGGCAAATAACTGAATATATACAATCATTGGTAGACAATAGTTCAAAAAGTAAATCTTTGCCTACTTCAGGTAGTATACTTCCAGAACCTTCTGAAGGTGAAAATGTTATTGTCGTTACTGAGAGCTATACTGATGAAGGTGAAGGCAATGCACCTCCTTTAACGGGTGTGGGTTCAATTGCCCTGCAAGGAAGTACGGTGTCATTTACACCAACTACAAGAAACAAAGGATTTATGCCAGTATCTTTTGGAGGTACGGATTTATTGCTGGCACCAAAAGATGAAGGCTGGTTTGTACTTGAAAATATCGATTTAAAAGGGGTTAAAGCAGCCTATATTACAACGGGTTGGCAAGCACCACCAAAGGCAGGAATTCATTTTGAAATGCGTTTGAATACGCCTG
>JBATIW010000066.1:0-48503 GCA_049668005.1 Maribacter sp. | reverse complement strand
TTTCTATGCAGGACAAGACTATTTTATTTCAGCCTACAAAGGCCTTAGGTCCAAAATTTTGAATATAGATGTGCCCATTGCCCTCGGAATTCTAGTGCTTTTTACTAGAAGCACCTTGGAAATCATCTTTGATTGGGGCACCGGTTTTTTTGACAGTTTAACAGGATTGATATTCTTCCTTTTATTGGGTAAGTTCTTTCAACAGAAAACCTATTCATTTCTTTCTTTTGAACGGGATTACAAATCATATTTCCCGATAGCCATAACAAGGGTCACCGACAATAACAAAGAGGAAACCGTTCAAGTCTATGCTATTAAAAAAGGGGATAGGTTACTAATCAGAAACGAGGAATTAATACCTGTTGATGGTATTCTCATAAATGGTCGTGCCCAAATTGATTATAGCTTTGTAACGGGAGAATCGGAACCTGTTTTCAAGGAATCCGGTGATAAGATCTACGCCGGGGGTAAACAATTGGGAAGTGCCATTGAGATGGATGTTCTAAAATCAGTCTCGCAGAGTTACTTGACCCAACTATGGGGTAATACCGTTTTTAGTTTTGACCAATCAAGTAAATTCCAAACACTGACCGATAGTATTGGAAAACGTTTTACATATGCCGTTTTAACGATTGCTTTGGTAGCAACAGTCTTTTGGCTTTATCTTGACAGCAGTAAGGCGATGAACGTATTTACAGCCGTTTTAATTATTGCATGCCCCTGTGCAATAGCGTTGGCAGCGCCATTTACCCTTGGGAATATGTTGCGGATTTTTGGGCGCAAAAAATTCTATTTAAAAGACACAAAAACCATTGAACAATTAGCTCAAATTGATACGGCAATTTTTGATAAAACAGGGACCATAACTACAACCCAGAAAAGCAGTGCAACCTATGAAGGCATGCGGCTTTCTTATGAGGAAGAATCACTTTTAAAAAACACATTACGAGCTTCGAACCATCCCTTAAGTCGCACATTGTACGATTTGCTGGCAGCACATAATATAGTGCCACTAGATGAATATCAAGAACATTTAGGCCAAGGGTTGGAAGGCAAAAAAGATGATGATCATATAAAAGTAGGTTCAGCGGATTTCGTTGGGAATTCAATAGATTCGGATCCCCAAAATACATCTGTTCATATAAGCAGTAATAACACCTATAAAGGGCGGTTCGTGTTTCATAATCACTACCGTAAGGGTGTCTCCAGTGTATTCAAGGAAATGGACAAGACTTTGGCTTTGGCTATTTTGTCCGGTGATAATGCCGGAGAAAAAACCAGGCTTGAAAAAATATTGCCGAAGCTGACCCCAATGTATTTCAACCAAAAACCAAAGGACAAATTGAATTTTATAAATTCGCTTCAGGAACAGGGGAAAAAAGTAATGATGGTTGGTGACGGCTTAAATGACGCCGGGGCCTTGGCACAGAGTGATGTGGGTATCGCCATTTCCGAAAATGTGAATGTTTTTTCTCCTGCGTGCGACGGGATTCTTGATGCCTCAAAATTTGAAGAGCTCCATAAATATATTATCGCGTCAAAAAAAGCAATGAAAATAATTAAACTAAGTTTTTTATTGTCATTTTTATATAATGTTATTGGGTTGTATTTTGCAGTAACTGGTCAATTAGAACCCGTAATTGCAGCAATCTTAATGCCCTTAAGCTCCATTAGCGTCGTGGGGTTCACAACCTTGGCAACTGGTGTTTTAGGGAAAAAATTAAAATAATTTGGAAAAACTGACAAAAGTCATTTTTTGAACTTTGTGAGACATGTAGTTTTACGTCGAAATTCAGGTAAGGTATGAGTGTTATTTATGTGTTATTGACTATCAGCATCATTGTTGCGATAGGCTTTTTCACCGCGTTTATAATTTCGGTCAGGAGTGGACAGTACGATGATTCGTACACTCCCTCTGTGCGCATGCTCTTTGAAGATGAACTGGTAAAGGACCCTACTCCGCCTTCTTCAACAGTCAATGAAAACGAGAATAAATCAATCCAACTAAATAAAAGTCAAAAATTGTAATTATGGAAGTACAACAGTTCTATTACGATAACAAAATCGTAAAAAATTTCCTCTATGCTACCATGCTTTGGGGAATTGTAGGGATGTCAGTTGGTCTACTCTTGGCCTTCATGTTCCTTTTCCCAAACGTAACCGATGGTATCTCATGGTTGAGTTTTGGTCGTTTACGACCATTGCACACCAATGCCGTGATATTCGCCTTTGTAGGTAATGCGATATTTGCTGGGGTATACTACTCAACGCAAAGGTTATTGAAAGCACGTATGTTCAGTGATTTCTTAAGTAAGTTTAATTTCTGGGGATGGCAATTGATCATCGTAGCTGCAGCGATTACACTTCCCTTAGGGTATACAACTTCAAAAGAGTATGCAGAATTAGAGTGGCCTATAGATATAGCCATTGCTTTGGTCTGGGTAGCTTTTGGTGTTAACTTAATTGGCACAATGATCAAGCGAAGACAGCGACATTTATATGTCGCCATCTGGTTCTACGTTGCTACATTTGTAACAGTTGCCGTATTACATATATTCAATAGCTTGGAATTACCGGTCAGTGCCCTAAAAAGTTACTCCGTATATGCCGGTGTGCAAGATGCCCTAGTGCAATGGTGGTATGGCCATAATGCGGTGGCATTCTTTTTGACCACCCCGTTCTTAGGACTTATGTATTATTTTGTGCCTAAAGCGGCCAACAGACCTGTTTACTCCTATCGACTCTCAATTGTTCACTTCTGGTCGTTGATTTTCATATACATCTGGGCAGGTCCTCACCACTTGTTGTACACAGCTTTACCCGACTGGGCACAAAACTTAGGTGTTGCCTTTTCAGTAATGTTGATTGCTCCTTCATGGGGTGGTATGATCAACGGACTATTGACCTTACGTGGAGCTTGGGATAAAGTTAGAACAGACCCAACCTTAAAATTCATGGTTGTTGCAATCACCGGTTATGGTATGGCAACTTTTGAAGGCCCAATGCTTTCACTTAAAAACGTAAATGCAATTGCCCACTTCAGTGACTGGATCATAGCCCACGTTCACGTTGGGGCTTTGGCTTGGAACGGATTCTTGACCTTTGGTATGATTTATTATTTGGTTCCTAAGATGTTCAAAACAAGATTATTTTCTTTAGGACTGGCCAACTTCCATTTCTGGATTGGCACCCTTGGTATTATTCTTTATGCCTTACCAATGTATGTTGCTGGTTTTACCCAAGCCCTTATGTGGAAAGAATTTAACCCTGACGGAACATTGGCTTACGGGAACTTCCTGGAAACCGTAAACGAAATTATGCCTATGTATTGGATGCGTGCCATTGGTGGTAGTCTTTATATCCTTGGTGCGATTGTAATGATTTACAATATTGTTGTGACCATCAAATCTGGAAGTAAAGTAGAAGATGAGTTAGCGGAAGCTGCTGCCTTAACAAGGGTATCCAAAAGCAGAACATCCGGTGAAACATTCCATACTTGGTTAGAGCGCAAGCCTATTCAATTGACCATTTTAGCGACAGTTGCCATTTTAATTGGAGGTCTAGTTCAAATTGTACCTACCATTATGGTCAAATCTAACATACCGACCATAAGCAGCGTTAAACCCTATACACCACTGGAATTAGAAGGTAGGGACCTTTACATTAGAGAAGGCTGTGTAGGTTGCCATTCCCAAATGGTACGACCTTTCAGAAGCGAAGTTGAACGCTATGGGGAATATGCGAAAGCAGGGGAATTTGTGTACGACCATCCATTCCTATGGGGAAGTAAACGTACAGGTCCAGATTTATTGAGAGTTGGAGGCAAATATTCTGATAGCTGGCATTTCAACCATATGTATGATCCACAAAGTACGTCATCCGGTTCTATTATGCCTGCCTACCAATGGTTGGTACGAGACAAACATGACCTTAGTAATGTTCAAGGGAAAATGGAAGCCATGGTTAGTTTGGGCGTTCCTTATACAGAAGAGGATATCGCTAATGCCAATGTTTCTATTGAAGAACAAGCTACAGCCATTGTTGAAAGACTTAAGGAAAATCCAGATTTAAAAAGATCATTTGAAGAAAATGAAATAGCTGGTGGAGCAGAATATATTCCAATGAGAGATAGAGAAATAGTTTCATTGATAGCATATCTGCAACGATTGGGAACCGATATAAAGGTTAAGGAAACAGGAGAACTCTTATCTGAAAATAAATAAGCTATGTTGAAATTCGTAAAAAACCATATGGAGAGTATAGAGGGCGTGGCCACCTATCCAATGATATCATTACTCATATTCTTTGTCTTTTTTGTGTTGCTTTTCTGGTGGGTATTTACCGCACGAAAAGAGTACATCAAAGAAGTGAGTGAACTACCCTTAGAAGATAACAACCAAAATAATAATCAACTATTATGAAAAATATGTCACCTTGGTGGATTAGAATCCCCGTAATATTCTTCATCATTCTTGGATTGATGGAGTACTTTATAGACTCTGGTGAAAAACCAGCAATCTTAGAATACCCGATTACACAGTTCTTTATGCTAATGGTCTTATTGATCTTGATTGCTATAGAATTGATTTTGAAATCAATTGAGAACGTTATGTTCCAAACCTTATCAAAAGAAGCCAAGGAACGTTATCTCGAAGCAAAATCATCGCAGTACGAATGGGCCTGGGGCAAAAGAGTTTGGAGCAAACTTACCGGTAACAAACCGATAGAGAAAGAAGGTGAGATTATCTTGGACCATAATTATGATGGAATCCGGGAATTAGATAATGGGCTTCCACCTTGGTGGGTTTGGATGTTCTATGCCACGATTATTTTTGGTGTTGTTTATTTGATTCGTTTCCATATTGTTGGGGATTACGATCAAGCCCTGGAATATGAGCAAGAAGTGGCCGCAGCTACACTCGCCATAGAGGAATACAAGAAAACGGCTAAAGATTTAGTTGACGCCAATACAGTGGAGTTATTGACAGAAGCTTCTGACTTAAGTGCCGGTAAGGCAATATTTGAAAGTACATGTGCTGTATGCCATATGGCCGATGGTGGAGGTGGTATTGGCCCGAATCTTACTGATGAAAACTGGATATTAGGTGGAGGCATAAAAAATGTCTTTAATACCATTGCTGAAGGTGGTCGGGATGGTAAAGGCATGGTTGCTTGGAAACAAACCCTAAAACCAGTTGAAATCGCCCAAGTTTCGAGTTATCTGCTGACTTTCCAAGGAACAACGCCAGCAAACCCAAAAGCTCCAGAAGGTGATATATGGGTTGATGAGAACGCCCCAAAACAGGAAGAAGCACCTGTGGAACAAGCACCTGATTCAGTTACAGTTGCAATCAATGAATAGTACTCTTTTTCTATAATAGAAGATTAGGCAATGGCTCAAGACAGTGATAATTTTAGGGATTCAATAGGCACGATTAGCGAAGAAGGCACGCGCGCATGGGTATTCCCTAAAAAACCTAGTGGCAAATTTTACGAGTACAGAAAATGGGTCAGCTACTTTTTACTGGCTTTTTTAATGTTGTCACCATTTATAAAGATCAACGGAAATCAATTTTTAATGTTCAATGTATTGGAGCGTCGTTTCAATATATTCGGTTTTCCGTTTTGGCCACAGGATTTTCACCTGTTTGTGGTCTCAATGATTATTGGGGTTATTTTCATTGCCTTGTTTACCGTAGCCTTTGGCCGTATTTTCTGTGGATGGATCTGCCCCCAGACCATTTTTATGGAAATGGTTTTCCGAAGGATAGAGTTCTGGATAGATGGTGACCGAGGTGCACAGAAACGTTTGGATCGCCAACCATGGAATGCTGAAAAAATTAGAAAACGAGTCACTAAATGGATTGTTTTTTTTATAATTTCATTTATCATAGCTAACGTATTTCTAGCATATTTAATTGGCGGTGACCGATTAATCCAATATATCACAGATGGTCCTTTGACACATGTTAGTACGTTGATTGCACTATTGGTCTTTACAGCAGTATTCTATTTTATTTTCGCCTGGTTTAGAGAGCAGGTATGTATTATTGCCTGCCCTTATGGGAGAATGCAAGGTGTACTTTTAGATAATAAATCTATTATCGTGGCCTATGACCATAAGCGCGGTGAAGGTGAAAATGGAAGAAAAAAATTCCGCAAGAATGAAGATCGTGAGGCACTTGGTAATGGGGATTGTATTGATTGTATGCAATGTGTGCATGTTTGCCCTACCAATATAGATATCAGGAATGGTACTCAGCTTGAATGCATAAACTGTACGGCGTGTATTGATGAGTGTGATACCATAATGGAGAAGGTAAATCTTCCGAAAGGTTTGATTCGCTATGCTAGTGAGGACGAAATTACTAAAAAAGAGCCATTCAAGTTTACGCCAAGGCTTAAGGGATACTCCGCTGTTTTGGTCATTTTAACTGGTGTTTTTATTGGCATGCTTTTCTTACGAAATGATTTGGAGGCGAATATTCTTAGGCTTCCTGGGCAATTGTATGAACATAAAGAAGGGAATATCATCAGTAATGTATATACCTATAAATTGATCAATAAAACCACAAAGGAAATTCCTGATGTAAGCTTTAAACTTTTATCCCATGCCGGAACAATTGAGTTGGTCACACATGAGAATTTTATTGTAGCGGCCCAGGATTTAGCTGAAGGCACATTATTTGTGGAAATAGATAATTCGGCGCTTAATGGCGACAAAGACAAATTGAAAATCGGTGTTTACAGTGGTGATAAATTAATCGAAACAACAACTGCGAGATTTTTGGCACCAAGAAATTTTAATTAGAGGCGTTATCGCACTTAAAGATAAATTATGAAAATAAATTGGGGGACAGGAATTGTACTGGCATTTATCGGCTTCATAGGATTTATACTGTTTTTTGTAGTAAGAATGAGTATGGACGATCGGGCCAACCATGATTTGGTCACGGAAGAATATTATAAGGCAGAATTAGGTTACCAAAAAGAAATTGATGCAGAGACCAACGCAAATAATTTATCCTCAAAATTAATAATCAGTAAAACCCCGGAGGGATTGGTCGTTCAGTTTCCAAAGGATTTAAATCTAGAAAAAATAAAAGGCACAGTGTCCCTATACAGACCGTCCAATAAACACTTGGATTTTGACTTACCCATAAGTTTATCCAATACACATTTGCTCATACCTGACAAACGTTTGTTGGATGGTCGCTGGGACATTAAAATTGCTTGGCAATACCAGGATAAGCCTTATTTATTCAAAAAAAACATAACCTATTAACCCATGTTAATATCAGCGATAGCTTTAGGTCTTATGGGGAGTCTCCACTGCGTTGGAATGTGTGGCCCCATAGCCTTTATGCTACCTGTTGATAGAAGTAATAATTTCAGGAAATTCATCCAAATTCTGGTTTATCACTTGGGAAGATTACTTGCTTACGGTCTTATTGGTTTGGTCTTTGGCCTGTTGGGTAAGGGCCTTTATGTATTTGGCATGCAACAAAAACTTTCTATCATCATTGGGGTTTTAATGATTGTCATAGTGCTTATACCTTATAAAACTATTGGAAAGTATAATCTATCAAAACCGGTAATCAGAATTATCTCCAAATTAAAAAGCCGATTAGGTAAGGAACTAAAAAAGAAAAGTCCAGATACATTTCTAACCATAGGCTTCTTAAACGGCTTTCTGCCGTGTGGTTTGGTCTATATGGCCCTTTTCGGAGCAATTGCCATGGGCAGTGCTTTAGAAGGCGGCCTATATATGGTACTATTTGGGCTCGGCACTATTCCTTTAATGACAACGGCCATATATATGAGCGGTTTATTAAAGCGTGGGGCTAAAAGAAAAATTCAACAATTAATTCCAGTTTTTGTGGTGGTAATAGGTGTACTTTTTATTCTTCGTGGAATGGGATTAGGTATTCCTTACATTTCCCCAAAACCCGTAACAGAGATGGTATCAAGTACTATGGAGTGCCATCCTTGAAATTTTGTAATTCGTATTTATTGATTTATCAAGAGTGCTTGAATAGTATTCTTAGTTGACCATGCGATAAATGCAGAATAGAGCTTGTACTAAGTCAATAAAATATTTTAACAATATCCGAATAGGATTTTTAATTTTTAAAAAAACAATATGGACAATTCATTCAAAAAAGTTTCAATTGAAGAAGCAATATCAATTGTAAAATCCGGTGACCGTATTTTTGTACAAGGGGCCGCCATGACTCCTAATACATTGGTCAACGCCTTATGTGAGCAACGCTATAAAGAACTTGAGAATGTTGAGGTTATTTCAATTCATACAGATGGGGAAGTAAAATATGCTATTCCCCCTTACAGTCAAGCTTTCAAAATCAACAGTTGCTTTGTTGGTGGCAATGTGAGAAAGGCCGTTAACACCAATCAAGGGGATTATATCCCCATTTTTCTAAGTGAGATTGGATTATTGTTCAGAAGAAATATTTTGCCACTTGACGTTGCCATTGTTCAAGTTTCCCCTCCCGATCGCCACGGATATTGCTCCTTGGGGGTCTCGGTTGATGTTACGTTGCCGGCTATTCAAACGGCTAAAAAAGTAATTGCCCAAGTAAATCCACATGTACCAAGAACCCATGGCGATGGTATAATTCATGTTCGTAATATTGACTATGCCATTGATGTAAATGACCCCATACACACCTACAATCCGTCAGAATTGACTGAAAATGATAAACTTATTGGGAAATATGTTGCAGAACTTATTGAAGATGGCGCTACTTTGCAATTAGGTATCGGTAATATTCCGAATGCCGTATTGAACAATTTGCAAAACCACAAGAGACTAGGCGTACATACTGAGATGTTTTCAGACGGTCTCCTGCCTTTAATAGAAAAAGGCATAGTTACCGGAGAGGAAAAAGTCATGAACATTAGAAAAATAGTCACCGCTTTTGCGGCCGGTTCGCAAAAGCTCTACGATTTTATTGATGATAACCCTTTGGTACAATTCAAAGAAGCTGCCTACACTAACGACACGGCAATAATCAAAAGAAATCCAAAAGTTACTGCGATCAACAGTGCTATTGAAATAGACCTCACAGGGCAAATCTGTGCAGACAGTATTGGTTATCGACATTTTTCCGGAGTAGGTGGTCAAATGGACTTTATTCGAGGTGCTAGGCTTTCTGAAGGAGGCAAACCTATCTTTGCCTTAGCTTCGCAAACGGGTAAAGGGGTGTCAAAAATAACCTCCCATTTGCGGGAAGGAGCAGGGGTAACTACTACAAGAGCACATGTTAATTACGTAGCTACTGAATATGGTGTTGTGAGCCTATTTGGTAAAAACCTCCATGAACGTGCGAAAGCTTTAATCTCAATTGCGCATCCGGACCATAGGGAAGCACTTAGCAAAGCTGCCTTTGAGCGATTTGAAAGATAGGTTTATAATAACCCAATACTATTAAACCCCATTCCCAATAGCAGAATTCTTTAATTTTTTACGGGAATGGGATTTTTTACTTACATTTGTTAACCGTTTGGTTAAACCATATAGTTAATGAAAGATTCAGGAACCGAAACAATTATTTTAAATGCGGCAATAACCATATTCCAAAAAAAGGGCATGGCAGGAGCACGCATGCAGGAAATAGCGGATGAGGCCCAAATAAATAAAGCCATGCTGCACTATTATTTCAGAAATAAGCAGCAGTTGTTCGAAGCCGTCTTTATGCAGGCTTTTCAAAAATTGGCTCCTCAGTTGAATCTCATATTTGCATCCAAGGATGGTGTTTTTGAAAAAATCAAAAAATTCACTGCGAACTATATTGATTTTATCCTTGAAAATCCATATTTGCCTGCCTTTATTATACAGGAGCTGAACAACAATCCTGAATTTGTAGTGAAATTCATGTCTCATGGGGGCAAACCAGACCCAAGACCTTTCTTAAAACAGATAGAAGAAGAAATCACAGCAGGAAATATTAAGGAAATACCTCCCAAGCAATTGTTGTTAAACCTTTTATCACTCACCATTTTTCCGTTTGTGGGAGAAGTAATGATAAAGGTCGTAATGAATATTTCAGATACTGAATTCCAACAAATGATTGAAGAACGGAAAACATTGGTTGCCGAACAACTTATAAATAGTATTAAAGCCTGATCGGATTCCTAATTATTGAACAAACAAGACGAAAAATATGGAAAATTCAAAAAACCATAGCCTAAAAATAATAAGCCTATTGCTCTTTCTGGTCATACCTTTAACCATTGTAGCACAACAAACACTCACCCTAGATGAATGCTTTGAAATGGTTACAAAGAATTATCCCCTGGTAAAACAATCCGATCTATTGCAGGATAAATCAAATCTGGATATTGAAGCAATAAACAAGGGCAAATTGCCCAAACTGGATATAAATGCCCAGGCCACATATCAATCCGATGTTACAAGTTTACCGATTCAAATTCCAAATGCAACCGTAGAGCCTCCTAATAACGACCAGTACAGGGCAACACTGGATATAAGCCAGTCAATTTACAACGGCGGACTCATTGATGCCTCTGCAAAAGTAAAGGAAGCGACAACCAAAGTTGACCAACAGCAGGTAGAAATAAACCTATACGGATTGAAAAACAAGGTAAACCAACTCTATCTTTCCGTGCTGCTTCTACAAGAAAATAAGGCATTATTGGGAGCGAAGGAAAAACAATTGCAAACCCGTATAAATGAAGTTAAAGCAGCGGTCAAATACGGCACCCTTTTGCCCTCTGCTGCCAATGCCCTTGAAGTGGAACTCCTAAAAATAAAACAAAATTATTCGGAATTGGATTATTCCAAATCGAATTTAATTCAAAGGTTGTCACTATTGATTGGCAGAGAATTGAATATAGATGTGACTTTGCAACAGACAAAGGTTTTCATAACACCTCCAAAGGAAGCAGACAGACCCGAACTTCTGCTTTTCGAGCTCCAAAAAGAACAAATCAATTTTTCTACCGAATTACTTACTAAAACAAACAGTCCAAAAATAAGTGGCTTTGCACAAGGAGGCTATGGTAATCCAGGACTGAATATGCTAGACAACTCCTTCAAAACTTATTATATGACAGGGCTGCGACTGAATTGGAATATTTTCGATTGGAATAAAACCAAGACCGAAAAGCTATCCCTCCAAATCAATAAAGAAATTATCAATACCCAAAAAGAGACTTTCGAACTCAACAACAATCTTGAACTTATTGAGCTACAAACTGAAATTGATAAGTTTCAAGAGCTGATTGTATTTGATGAGGCAATCATTTCCCTCCGTGAAAATATGGTAAAGACCGCCGAATCACAATTAAAAAACGGGGTGATTACCTCTTCGGCATTTATCTCGGAATTTACCGATTTATTTGAGGCCAAAAGCAATCTCAACCTACACAAAACGCAATTATTGTTGAATCAAATTCAATATCAAATTACAAAAGGAACTTATAGAAAGAACTAATTCCAATACTATTAAAACAGCCTAAAACGATGAAAAAATTAGAAACAATCATAAGCACATTTATATTCATCACCTTGATTTCATGTAACGGTAATGATGAAAAGGCAGACGGCTACGGCAACTTTGAAGCCACTGAAACCACAATTTCATCCGAGGCAAATGGTAAGCTTTGGTCTTTGGGTGCTGAAGAAGGGAATATGCTTGAAAAAAATGCCATTGTCGGGATAATAGATACCGTGCAACTATCCTTAAAACGGAACCAATTACTGGCTGCAAAGAATACAGTCTTTTCTAAATCCCGAAATGTCCTCTCGCAACGAGAAGTATTAAAAGAACAGCTAAAAGTGGCCGAAAACGACCAGAAAAGAATTAAGAACTTGATTAAAGAAGACGCAGCAACGTTGAAACAATTAGATGATATTAATGGTCATGTCGATATATTAAAACAACAAATGAAAAGTGTGGAAACGCAGAATGCCCCTATCGTGAATGAGGTTAAGAACATAGAGATACAAATCCAACAAATTGAGGATCAAATTGAAAAAAGCATCATCAAAAACCCTGTAAAGGGAACTGTTCTTGTAAAATATGCCGAACCCAATGAGATAACCGCCTTCGGCAAGCCCTTGTACAAGATTGCCGATTTGGATGAAATGACCTTAAGGGTCTATATCAGCGAGACGCAATTGGCATCGATCAAAGTGGGTCAAGAAGTTTCTGTCAAAATCGATTCCAATGAACAAATGAAATCGTATAAAGGCACAGTAACGTGGGTTTCAGAAACTGCAGAGTTCACCCCGAAAATTATCCAAACCAAAGAAGAGCGCGTTAATTTGGTCTATGCTGTAAAAGTTTTGGTGAAGAACGATGGCAGTTTAAAAATAGGAATGCCGGCTGAGATGTGGATTGCCAATAACAACGAATAAGTACAAAACCAATATGTCAATTACCGTCAGTAACATCAGCAAATCGTACAATAAGGTAAAAGCCTTGGATCAAATTTCCTTTGATGTAAAATCCGGTGAATTGTTCGGGCTTATTGGTCCTGATGGAGCAGGTAAGACCACCTTGTTCCGAATACTGACCACCTTATTGATTCAAGATGAAGGAGAAGCTAACGTTGCTGGATATGATGTATTCAAAGATTACAAATCCATCCGGAGCCATGTGGGTTACATGCCGGGCAGGTTTTCGCTTTATCAAGATTTGACGGTGGAGGAAAACCTGAATTTTTTTGCTACTATTTTTGGAACAACGATAGAAGAGAACTACGATCTTATCAAAGATATTTATATTCAAATTGAACCTTTTAAAGACCGGCGAGCAGGAAAACTTTCAGGAGGGATGAAACAAAAACTGGCTTTGTCCTGTGCGTTGATTCACAAACCTAAAGTACTATTTTTAGATGAGCCAACTACAGGAGTAGATCCTGTTTCCCGCAAGGAATTTTGGGAAATGTTGAAACGTTTACAGCAAAAAAATATCACCATTCTTGTTTCGACACCCTATATGGATGAGGCTGCACTCTGTGATCGAATAGCCTTAATAACAGATGGTAAAATTTTACAAATCGATACGCCAGAATCCATCATCTCATATTTTCCAAAGAAAATTTATAAAGTAAAGACTTCGGATACCTACCAATTGATAAAAGATCTAAGAGTTTATCCCCAAACCCATAGTGCATATCCGTTTGGAGAATACCTGCATTTTACAAGCAATTCAGATGACTTTAAAGAAGAATATTTAGTTTCTTTTTTATCGTCAAAAAAGCATATGGATATTGAAGTCTTCAAAACCGAACCAACGATTGAGGATACATTTATGGAATTGTCAAAATGAAGAAAGAAAATGCCATACAAGTTGAAAACCTGACCAAAATGTTTGGCGATTTCACTGCGGTCAACAACATTTCTTTTTCAGTGGGCAAAGGTGAAGTTTTTGGGTTTTTGGGGGCCAATGGGGCCGGAAAGACCACGGCAATGAAAATGCTTATTGGTATACTAAAACCAACATCTGGTAGTGCACAGGTGGCTGGGTTTGACGTGAAATCGAATGCAGAGGATGTAAAGAAAAGCATAGGCTATATGAGTCAACGCTTTTCTCTTTACAACGACCTGACCATAAAGGAGAACATTACTTTTTTTGGTGGAATCTACGGACTTAAAAAATCGGTCATCAAAGAAAAGACCCTATTACTAATTGATGAATTGGGTCTTCATGACGAGGCAAATAAATTGGTCGGGGCACTACCGCTTGGATGGAAACAGAAAGTAGCTTTTTCCGTATCACTATTGCATAATCCCCAAATCATTTTTTTGGATGAGCCAACTGGGGGTGTAGACCCAATTACTCGTCGACAATTTTGGGAGATGATCTATCGGGAAGCCCATAAGGGAAAAACCATATTCGTTACTACCCATTATATGGATGAGGCCGAATACTGTGATCGGGTTTCTATCATGGTAGAGGGTAGAATCGAGGCTTTGAACACACCAAAGAATCTAAAATCACACTACAAAGTGGACTCCATGAACCAAGTTTTCTTAAAACTGGCCCGGAACATAGAATAAAAATGATGCGATGAAACGATTTATTGGATTCATAAAAAAAGAGTTTTACCATATTTTTAGGGACAGACGCTCCCTGTTCATCCTATTTGGAATGCCAATTGCCCAGGTCTTACTATTTGGTTTTGCGATTACGAATGAAATCAATAATGTAGACATTGCCATATTGGACCATTCCAAAGATGCCACGACAAAGGAAATTATCAATAAAATAGCGGCCTCGAAATATTTCAGTATCAAACAGTTTATAGATAATGAAGCTGCGATAGAAACCGCTTTCAAAAAAGGTCAAATTAAAGCTGTGTTGAATTTTGAAAAGGATTTCAGCAAAAAATTGGTTATTGGGAAAAAGGCGACCATACAAATCCTTACCGATGCCACCGACCCCAATACAGCCAACACTATTAGCAATTACTCTAGTTCCATTTTAAAGAACTACCAGCAAGACATCAATAAAGATATTGAGTTGTCTTATCAAATTGTACCTAAAACACGTTTGGCCTATAATCCCGAACTAAAAAGTGTTTTTATGTTTGTGCCAGGAGTAATGACCGTTATTTTAATGCTGGTCTCGGCCATGATGACCTCAATATCAATAACTCGTGAAAAGGAATTGGGCACTATGGAAATCTTATTGGTTTCCCCTTTAAAACCTTTTCTGGTTATTGTGGGCAAAGTGGTGCCTTATATCTTTTTATCAGTTATAAATGCAGTGGTAATCATAGTATTAAGCATTTTTGTTTTTAAAATGCCTGTTCAGGGCAGTATGTTTTTATTGGGAGCAGAAAGCATTTTATTCATTATCAATGCCCTTTCATTAGGTATATTAATTTCAACAGTTGCTGCCTCCCAACAGACTGCCATGATGGTTTCATTAATGGGATTGATGCTACCCGTGATTCTTTTATCAGGCTTTATATTTCCCATTAGTAGTATGCCCATGATCCTGCAGTACATAAGCAACATTATACCAGCTAAATGGTTCATCATCATAATAAAAGGAATCATGCTTAAAGGGGTGGGCTTGGCTTATGTATGGAAGGAAACCCTGATTTTGCGAGTAATGACCTCGTTCTTTATAGTCTTGAGTGTGAAGAAATATAAAATTAGATTGGAGTAATGAACATCATTCGATATATAGTCCAAAAGGAATTTAGGCAGATATTCAGAAATAAGGCGATGCTGCCCATCATTTTTGTATTGCCAATGGTGCAATTGATTATTTTATCTAATGCTGCCACTTTTGAGGTGAAGAATATTAAGTTCGGTTATATAGACAACGACAAGACCTCCTTTTCACGCGAGTTGATTGAAAAATTCGATGCGTCTACCTATTTTAATGTTCTTACAGATTTTCCTTCCACTAAAATTGCCAGTTTGGCAATGCTGAAGGGAAAAGTGGATGTAGTCTTGGAAATTCCCCAGTATTTTGAACGTAATTTGGTCAAGGATAAAAAAACGGATTTGTCACTTACGATCAATGCCATTGATGGTGCTGCCGCAGGAGTTGAAAATGTATATGTAAATCAAATCATTCAACAATTCAACAAAAAGGCCCAAGTGGCATTAATGATGGGCGACAACCCAGAATTTCGACCCCAAAGCATAGAAACAATACCTTTGTTTTGGTACAATGAGACGCTGAACTACAAGACTTTTATGGTTCCTGGCATCCTGGTCTTATTGGTTACCATGATTACCCTATTTCTTTCAGGTATGAACGTGGTGCGTGAAAAAGAAATCGGTACTTTGGAGCAAATCAATGTAACACCAATCAAAAAACACCACTTCATCATTGGTAAACTATTTCCGTTTTTAATATTAGGGCTCGTTTTGCTCACCGTGGGCTTGATCATTGCAAAGCTATTGTTCAGTATCCCAATTGTAGGAAGTATTGGTCTAATGTATGGGTATACCACTGTTTATATATTGGTCATTTTGGGTATTGGCCTACTTATCTCAAACTATACCGACACGCAACAGCAGGCCATGTTCATCGCTTGGTTCTTTATGGTTATCTTTATTTTGATGAGTGGCTTGTTCACACCAATTGAAAGTATGCCACAGTGGGCACAGGTATTGACCGAGTTCAATCCGATCAAATATTTTGTGCAGGTTATGCGAATGGTTATGCTCAAAGGCGCCGGACTTTCGGATATTTACCCACAATTCCTCAAAACATTGGCATACGCACTGATAATGAACGGATTGGCAGTTATGAGCTATAAAAAATTAACGTAGCCAGAATTCATGATTGAAGTATTAATGTCTGAATCAGAATAGCTTTATTAAATACATTTTACCCTTGGAACATATGACTACAAAAACAGACATAAAAAATAGAAAAGACGTTTCCTTACTGGTAAACACCTTCTACGAAAAAATAAGAAAAGACGAGATTCTAGGTCCCATTTTCAACGGTATAATAAACGATTGGGAAAGTCATTTGGTTTTGTTGACTGATTTCTGGGAAACCCAATTGTTCCTAAAACGAAAATATTACGGAAACCCTGTAACTGCACATCAAGAAGTTGATGAAAAAATGAAACACGCTATTAATCCCGAGCATTTTGGCCTATGGCTCAACCTTTGGTTCGCGACCATCGATGAATTATTTGAGGGAGAAACCACATGGATCGCAAAAAACCGCGCTCAAAAAATGTCGACCATGCTTTATATGAAAATGTATGAAAATAGGCAGAAATGATATTTAATTAATCCACACTTCGCTTCTGGTTCGTAACCAATAAAAACACTAGAGCTAGGGGAATCAGGAAACTTGAGATTGCAAGGGCCTCAAAATAACCATTGAACAATGATAGTCTTTGCCAGGCAATTATGCCTTTCGTGAAAATCAAGGTTTCAGTCAAAAAAAACCCTAACAGATATAAATAGTATGCCCTGCTGGACAATTGAAGTAACTTAAAATAGTTTAAAAATAATAGTAGCCCAATGGTTACGACACCTAAAAAAGTCCAGTGCAAATATCCAATAGTCAAGTCGGTTATTGAAGCCGCCATGGCTGCAAAATAAGGGATAGCTGTCAATAGCTGTAGCAGTATTTTAATCCCAACAAGGACAATAACCATAAACAGCATATTCCTTTGAAGGGGCGTAAGTGCATGAAACAATTTTTCCTTACATTTTATACCCAACAGTAACAGCATCCCAAAGGCCATTATTTGGAGTAGTGCCCCTAGGCCTCCTACAAAAAATAATATAATATGGGGCTTAACCCATAAAGTAGAGAGGAAAAATGATAACACTATGCCCAAATTAATCGACCAAAAGAAGCGATTGAAGGTTGCTTTTGGAATCTTTATTCCAATCCGTTTCAAAATATAAATAAATACTCCTAAAAGACCGAGAATCATCCACCCGTTGTATTGAAAATGTAGGTAGAAATAAATTGACAATCGATACCATATAGACTCCGCCCCTAAAGTATTCATTATTGCCCCTAAAGCCCAAGGTCCTAAACTAGATAGCACCATATACCACAAAGCGAACTTCACACATATAAAAGATTGGGTTTTTTTGTATGAAGCAGGAACATTTCTAATGAAAAAACCTGCAAACCAATACGAAGCAATCAAAAACAGCGTTGAGAAAATGATAGATAAAAAGGCATATCCTTGAAAAGGAAATGTCAGTAACATCCCCACAAGTGTAAACTGTGTAAACCAAAAAATACGACGATATCTAAGGGCAAGTTCCTGCTCTTCGAGGAACAACTTGTATAACAGTGTGGTGAGCCCCATATAAACCCAGCCCAAAAGCGCAATATGCGAATGTGTATGAACAATAAATTTATAGTTGACGGGGATTTCAATAGCATGAAACGACCGCAACACCACTCCAAGAATTGCGGCTATTATAAAATAGCCTAAAGAAAGGGTGATATGATTTTTAAGCTTTATCAAAAATTAAATTCAAAACAAGGGTTATAATGATGTAATGGTTGCACCAAGCGCATCAAACCCAATTGACTGACATACACCATATTTATTCTTCTCCTTCATTTTTTTCAGATCCCATTGAACAACTTCATCCGCTATACCCCACAATTCCCTGAATTGTTCTATATATTGCTTATCGTTTCTAACACTCGTGAACTCAGGTTGAAATTGATTGTCAATATTATTTTGGGTTTTCCAAATGGCTTTTAGTGTCTTTTTAAAGTGCTTACTAAAATCTAAATCAATTAAAACCTTCTCATTTTTAGACCCAATGTAACGCATCATAATACCTCGACCAGCTAGATAATCATTGCCATGCATAGGGCCAAAACTTGATTTACAGGGGGCTTCTCGAAATACACCATCCATTTTACCAATGAGCGCTAGTTTTATGCCTCCACTTATTAAATTGATTAAGTGGCGTACCCTTTTCTCGAATACCAAAATATCAAAATCCGGTTCTATTTTGTTTTTTAAACACCAAGTTGCCAAATTTTCACGGATGGCATACATATCGGTCAACGCCCCAATCAGCATTCCTTGATCTCCAGACCAAACCCAACCCTCATTCCATGGAGGGTGCGTTTTTTCATTATAATCAGATCCTTCAAAATCAGCAATGGGACGTTCTTGTACGAGAGCAGTGACTGAAGACATTTTCTTTAAATAATCCCCCCTATCAAACCAATCATCGAACCACAACCATTGCCGGTAAGCCATATCTAAGTATTTATCACTATCCTTAATTTCTTCCCTTAAGGATAATCGATAAATACGTGAAGAAAGAAGAAACAACAAAACATTGGTCACTGTATTTTTTACTCCTTTACTATCACCATTAGCATCACCGTTACGACAACCGTGCGGAACTGGTTTCGCATTGTCTGTATAGTCGTATGCAGTCCTCTTCTTATATTCCCAGCACTTTTCGGTAGATAATTGCAGATACTTGTCCGCTAATTCATACTCTTCCATTTTAAGCAGATGGCTACGACCTTTAAGAGCCATTAATCCCCACCAACCAAAATCATCTGCCCAAAGACTTCCAGGATCAAAGCTGTTGAAATAGTCCAAGTTCTTTTCAAGCATATTTTTAACCGACAGCTGCATGCTTTGAATTTCTGGATCATTCGGCCATCGATTCAGAGCAGCGGCTACAAAGGTCAAGCAAGCATCAAAAGTATTTCCTCTTTTCCAAAAATCATCAAATTCCCATATCTGCTTAAACCTTCTAAAGGCAGCCAAGGACATTAGCTTCAATTTATGTTCAAAATGTAAATTGTACGATTGTCCATGACTCGACCATAAAACACCACTGCTTATAAGTAATGAACAGCTTATTGAATTTTGAACAAACTTTCTTCTATTCATAGTTATCTACTAATATCAAACCTCTCCAGTTAGGTTAAAAATCCTTTCTTTTTGATTTATATGCCAATCTCCAGATAGGAAGTATCGTCCATAATAACAACATTGCAATTGAAATCATCAATCCCAAATTGGTGCCGAAAAACGACTTGAACACGGCACCTGTGTAACCCAAGAGCGCAGAAATATCCAATTTCAGTAAAATCAAAGTTCTGGACAAATCAATAGGATTCAACATCGTAGCCACCAAGGAAAAAGAATCCAATGGGTAATCTTCAAATAATATAAGGGATAACAAAAACAATCCATCATATATTACCGCCAAGAACAACCATAACAAAACGGCGTACCCAAATCCCTTGATTTTGTTTTCATTGGATAAAGCAATATTAAAGGCCAAAGCCGTAAAAATCAAGGTCAAGAATGCCCCGGTAATCAGCAATAGTGAAAAATCCCAAATAGCGTCACTACGAAACAAGCCGTAAAGAATAAATGGCAGCCCCAATCCCAATACCAGGCTCATCGTCAAAGAGCCTGCAACACCAAGGTATTGGCCAAGGAAAATTGAGCTTCTTTTTAAGGGCTGTGCTAAAAGTAATTCGGTGAATTCCTTTGAATTATAAAAATACATGACCCCGAAAATGGTACTAATAAGCGGAACAAGAACAATGATAACATTCATCAAAGTAATTACAGCTTTTGAAAGGTCATTGTTCAGAAATAATAGTACAAAGCCCAATGCCAAATAGAATAGAAAATACACATAGCTCCAGCGACTACGCATTAAATCGTAAAAACTATATTTTAAAATCTTAAGCATCGGCTGTATGTGTTGATATGGCCGCTATGGCATGTTCAAAATCCTTTTGTTTGGTCTTGGTCATCAATTGCTCAACACTACCTTTGAAATAAATATTGCCTTCTAAAAGATATACAATTTCATCGGCCATTTCTTCAACAAATTGCATGATATGGGTGGTAATCAATATGGTTTTACCTTTGTTTTTTTCTTGAAGAATCAATTTTTTTAATTTAATCAGTGACCCAGGATCTAATCCTGTAGTTGGTTCATCGAGAATTATCAAGGGACTATCGAACATAAAGGTCAATACGATATTTACCTTTTGCTTTGTACCTCCAGAAAGTGTTCCCAACTTTTTATCCAAAAATGGCCCAAGACCAAATAGTTCTATCAAATCTTCTTCCTTACTTTTCTTTTGGCGAAGATCTTTAATCATCCGAATGAGTTCTTTTACCCTGAGGTTGCCCGGAAAATTGGCAATTTGAGGGAGATAATCTATTTCATGGCGGTACTTCCAGTTTTTCTTGATTAATTTATCCAATACAGAAATACTTCCTTTATTAGGAACGACCATTCCTAAAATGCTCTTGATCAAGGTTGTTTTTCCAGAACCATTGGGACCAAGTACGGCAAATATTCCACCATCATTTATTTCCAAATCCAAATTGGATAGCACTTGGTTTTTACCAAACTTTTTATATAAATTATTTATCTGTATCATTCTGATTTTTTCATTAATGGCATGGCATCCAATAAATTATCTGGAGTAAAAACCGGGGATACTTTTTCCGAAAAATCAATTATATCCATAAACAAACTACGTAATAACACAATAGTTTCCGGTGTGCGGTTCACAATGTATGAAAACAATTTCACAGGACGATAAGGCACATCCCCTATTCCGTCTTTATCCAAATCATATCCTGTATAACTACTCCAGTAATTTTTCTCGAACAGATTGTCGTTCAACTTACTGTTATACGAAATATCAAAGGAGTTATATAGGAAATTATTATTGATGAATGAATTGGTATAACACGCCCCTAAAACCTTTACAGCCCAGCCATTGTTAATGAAGTTATTATTTTTATATACGATACGGTTAGAGCCTTCCACATTGATACCAATAGTATTTTCCTCAAAGGTATTGTCCATTATCTCAGCATCGTTAATTTCCTTTAGCAACATGCCAAACGCGGCCGATCCCCAATTCTTTCTAAAGATATTCCCGACCATTTTAATACGTTTTGAAAACATGACCGCCACACCCGCTCCATTACGCTCAAAGGTATTATTGGTGTACACATCATCGTTCGAAAACATAAAATGAAGGCCATATCTTAGATTGTTGGTGCTTTCATTATTATTAATGGTGATATGATCTGAAAATTCCAAGTAAATGCCGTCGCGTACACCCTGAACTATATTTCGGTCTACCTCAACATTGTGGGAATACCACAATTGAATTCCGTTACCGGAATTATACTCATCAACGGCATCACCGATAATCTTATTATGATATACTCTGCCATTGTTCGATTTTTCGAGATAAATTCCAAAAAAAAGTTTTTCCAACACCACATTCTGTATGAGAAAATTTTCACTTTTAACGACTCGAATGGCAGCATAATCAGTAGTATAACTGGTGCCAACATTGATTATAAAGAGTCCGTCTATAGTAACGTTATCGGAAACAATACGAATAATCTCACCTTGATCCTCGCCATCAATTACAGGAAACCCTTGTCCTAAAAGGGTAAGTGGTTTGTCGACGATTATATTGAATTCTTTATAGGTGCCTTTTTTAATTAAAAGGGTATCATATTCAGCTGCAATAGCTATTCCATTTTTAATAGTCTTGACCTCACAGTTGGCACAGACTTCAATAGTCTTGGCCCAAAGTGAAGTTCCTATAAGAAACAAAAATACAGTGAATGGCAGACGAAAATTATACATTATCGTATTATCAAAAATTTTGAATTCTCATTGGCCTGTACAGAGTGTGGGGTAGCTTTAGGGAAACTAAAATTTTGTTGTGCTTTTAATGGATAGGAATTTTCATTGATGTCAAATACAATATCACCTTCCAAAACAATTAATTGGGCATCTGTTGGTGAAGTATGTTCTGGAAAGGTTGTCCCTTTTTCCAGACTAATACTTAGAATTTCCAGCGCTTCGGTCTTTACCAGTTTTTGGACTTGTACATTATCGAATTTTTGATCTGCAATTTGATTGCTTATATCGTACATAATTTATGTTTTATTTAAAAAATAATGGTTAACAGAAATTAACGGACAAATAATGTCCTCATACTATTAACCATTAAATTGAATTTTAGTATTGCACCTTGAACTTAGTCAACAACTCCTCCCAAGAATACAATTTTCCCTTATTTTCAGTTTCAACATTCTCAGCTTCATTTCTGGATTGAAACGCTGACAAATATTCACCCATTGGGCTTGGTATATCCTTACTTATTAAAAAGGTCGCCTTCTTGGCATCGATTAACGTGCCTGGGTCCATAAAATCGTTCACCAAAAAAAGCTCGACTATTGAAACTTCGATATCCTTCAAATGATTCACCATACATTCTACCGCATCAAATTTAAAGGCCTTACCTTTTTTTGTGACTATTTCCGCGGCGTGCTGACGATCAACAATGGTCATGGAACAAAAATGACAGCCATCTGAACCATAATCTATTGGTTTTGGACTAACCTGACATGAAACCATGATCAAAAGCGCTATGGCAACAAAAAGGAATCTACTTATCATTCGCTTTCACTTTTAAAGGTGTTACAGAATCTATGGTTTTTTTGGGCTTCCAAGCTCTTTTACCAACAAAAAATGCAACGACAGTCAACATCATACCCACGAACATCATGTAACCACCTGTATGGGGAAGAGAGGTTACATCAAAATTAAGCATTTTAGCATGCCCAAAAAGCGGTGGCTTATAACTCATGGGTGTTCCATCTGGATTGGTGAGTTTCATGATGGCATTGGGATCTAGGTTGGTCCCATAATCTACCATCCAAGCATTAAAATCGTACATTCCCGAGACTCCCAAAATACTCATGAGAATAAACCATCCCAAAAACCATTTATAGCTTACTTTTCCAAAAAAGCCCAAAAGACCGATCAATACCCCCAAGGCCACCATTCCTCCGATAACCAACGGAAAGGTGCTAAACTCCCACATTTCCTCTGGTTTTGGTAAATGGCGCATACCTATATAGTGGTTAAGCCCGTCAATATTCTGTATATCGAATTCACTGGCTCCCTGAATACCATCAATATGGATATTCATACCCAGAGGTTCTGGATATTGCGGTGCACCTAACATGATATTCCATAGGGGGAAAACATACAATCCCAAGAGCAATAAAGGGCCAATAATCATTAAAATACTTGCTTTTTTCATCACTTATACTTTTTGATAATTTACGAATTACGTTTGGCTTTGAAAGGTTGCTGAGATTCTTGAAAAAAGCGGACAGGTTATAGACACTGCCCGCTTTCTTAATTGAAATAAGATAATATATCAAGGTATAAATTAATCACCACCCAAAGACCAAGAAAGGTCAATATTTGAATTTGCAGGTGACACCCTAACATAACCCTGCATTTCTTGGTGTAGGGCAGAACAGAAGTCGGTACAATAGAACGGCCAAACTCCGGGTTCTTTTGGCTCCCATACTGAACTCTTTGTCTGTCCTGGCATAATCAATAATTCCGAGGTATTCTGACCTATCATGGCAAAACCATGAGGTACATCAAAATCTTGCTCGTGGTTGGTGATATGGAAATACACCTTATCACCTACTTTTACACCTTCTATGTTATCCGGTGTAAAGTGGCTACGGATCATAGACATATAAACATGCACTTCGTTCCCTTTGCGCTCTACGCGTGCATCACCAGTAGAGAGTGTCGCATACTCATGTTTATTTTCATCCAATCGGTAGATTTTCTTTGAATTTGGCGTCAACAATTCGGCAGGGCAGCCGGCAGCATAATGTGGTTCCCCGTGTGTTGGGAAATCCAACAATAATTCCATTTTTTCTCCAGAAATATCATACAGCTGTGCAGAGTGCTCCATTTCAGGACCTGTTGGCAGATACCTGTCTTTGGTAATCTTGTTCATGGCTACCACATATTTACCGAAAGGCTTTCTGGAGTTACCACCTGGAATCATCAAATGCCCAACAGAGTAATAGGTTGGTTTTCTATCGATAACTTCCCATGTCCCAACTTTCCATTTCACTACTTCCGAAGAAATAAAGAAAGTAGTGTAGGCATTTCCTTTATCATCAAATTAGGTATGTAAGGGCCCTAGGCCTCCACTTTTAACTTGACCGGCCAACACATCTTCGAACTTCAAAATAGGTATACCATAGGCTTCACCGTCAAATTTCTCACCTTCAATAGCAGCTAACATTTTATCGAACGAGTGTACCGTAAGATCTGCGGAAAGTTTTCCGTTACCGATAATATACTGCCCTGTTGGATCAACATCACAACCGTGAGGGGATTTAGGAGTAGGTAAGAAATAAACCGCGCCAGGCACTTTGGTCGGATCTACGGTCAACACTTCTTTCTTCATGGTTGTAGTGGCGGCATGCGTATGTTCATCATACACATTATGTGCATAATTGGCAGGCATTTTAGTACCTCCACCATTGTTTACATACTCTTCAATTTTCTTCCAATTAATGGCAGCGATAAAATCCTTATCGTTCTGTGAAGCATTCACCTCTAACAGCGAATTTGCCTCCTCGGTATTATAAGTAGTGAAGAAAAACCATCCATGTGATTTTCCCCTACCGGGATGCGAAAGATCATAGTTGAACCCTGGCATCATCAATTGAAACTTAAGATCTAATCTACCATCTTCCGGATTTACGCTGATAAAGGACAAAGCTCCCTTGAAATTTCCTTTATATTCATCGATAGGCATATCCCTCTGGGGAACAGGCACTGAGAAACGGGTACCGGCCACAACATATTCTGTATTTTCAGTAATGAATGATGAACTGTGATTACCCGCACTGTTCGGTACTTCCATAATCTCTTCTGTCTCAAAAGTACTTAAACTAATTCGTGCAATACGAGGGGTATTGTTTCCATTGATAAAAATCCAACGTCCATCTAATTCGCCATTGGTTTGCGAAATATCAGGGTGGTGGGAATCATCCCAAGGCACAAATCCAAAGGAAGTGTTCAACATAGGCTTGGTTTCTTCTGAATAACCATATCCCGAAGTCGGGAATTGAGAGAATACAGGAATTTCCTTGAACATTCGTCCTGATGGAAGTCCGTATACTGTTAAGTTACCACTATAACCTCCTGAAAGAAAGGCATAGTAATCATCTTGTTCACCCGGTGCAACATAAACTTTCTCAGCAGCACTGGAAGATAGTGCGCCATTCGAAGAGTTCTTGCCTTGATCGCCGCAACTTGCGAAGACCATTACAAGTCCTAAAAGGGCAAGCATTGAATATCTGATTTTTTTCATTGTATTTGTTTTAATGTTCATTTAGTTGTTTTATTCTTCAGTTGGGGGCAACATTACCTTGTCTACAACATGCACAATACCATTACCTCCCTTAACACTACCAATAATTTTAGCACCGCCGACATAAACATCGTCGCCTTTTACCTCAACCATTACATTTTGGTCATTGGCCTGTCCTAGTTTCTTGAATTTCTTTAAAAAATCCTTACTATAGTTACCGGCAGTTACATGGTATTTTAAAATATTTGCCAAGGCATCTTTGTTTTCAGGTTTTAATAAGTTGGAAACCGTTCCTTCAGGAAGGGCATCAAAAGCCGCGTTTGTTGGTGCAAATACCATTAATGGACCTGCATTTACCAATACGTTCTCCAAATCGGCAGCCTGCACTGCTGCGACCAAAGTGGTGTGGTCTGGCGAACCTATGGCAATCTGTAATACATTAGGTGTTGACCCATCGTCCTCAATAAAGGCTTGGCCTTTTTCTTTAGCCTCTTCTGTTGTTGCTGTTGAAGAAGTGTTAGTAGTTTCTGTTTTGGACTCATTTTTACACCCGACGAATAAAATCAGCATAAAAAATGACCCAATAAGCATTCTGAATTTGGTTGTTGTTTTCATATGATTGTTAATTATAATGTTCTAAAGTATTCCAGGACTGCTCTCGCCTGTTCTTCGGTAAGCCCTTGATTCGCCATGGGTGAACCATTGAATTCCATAAACAAGTCTTTTGCCAATGGATCTTCCTTTACCATCTGATCAGGATTAAGAATCATGTTCATGACCCATTCAGGAGTTCTTCGCTCCAAAATATTATTAGGAGCAGGGCCAATGAACTTTTTGCCAATTCTATGACATGCCAAGCACATTTGGTCATAGACTTCTTTTCCTTTTGCCGCCATGGCATCATCAACAGCATCATTCAAGGTTAAAGAAGTAATCGGGCCAATGCCCTTGTTGGTTAAATCGATGCGTTCAGAAGCTTTTGTTCCAGAAACGGCAGGTGTTTCAGCGGCTTTTTCTGTTGTAGCCTTTCGTTTTACACTAAAACCCTCTTTTTTCTTTTCTTCCTTACCACCACAACTAACCAGAAGTACTGAGAAAAGAAGAATTACACTTTTAAATAGTATTTTCATTATTATATAGTTATTAAATTATAGGGCAAAAATATGAGTGGTAGAATCATTAAAATATGATAAAAGTCATATTTCGGACATATTTGTCCTTTTATATTTGTACCAGTAATAAAATAGCATTGAATGTTATCAAATTCCTCTAAGTACGCCCTTAAAGCAGTTCTTTATCTTGCCGTAAATTCAGACGAATCAAGAAAAATAATGGTGAAAAATATTAGTGAACCCATTAATGTTCCTCAGGCTTATATTGCCAAATTATTACAAGAGCTTTCCAGGCATAATATTGTTTCTTCTACACGCGGTCCTAACGGTGGATTTTATATAAACGCTCAAAATAGGGAAACCCCATTGATCGATATTGTCAGCGTCATTGATGGCGATAACAGGTTGAACTCCTGCCTTTTGAGCCTTCATAATTGTGATAACAAAAAACCCTGTCCACTTCATAGATTCGCTGGCCCATTCAGGACAGATTTAATTAAAAATCTTGAAAATAACACCATTGGGGATATGGCGAAAGATGTAAAATCGGGGAAATCATTCTTGCCTTTGTAAGCAAAATCCCTTGCTCCCGTTCTGTAAAAAGTGTAACTTTCTCTTAGATATTCACCAACTAAGAAAACCATACTATGGATAAGGGCAAAACCAGAAGGTCATTTCTAAAAAAAGCAACATTGGGATCCGCTGCAATAACATCGGCACCCTTCGTATTTGCTTCATCTTACCAGCAAAAAATAATGTTATCGAGAGCTTATTCCAATACAAATTTTTCTCATAATGATCAAATAAACCTCGGGTTGATCGGGTCAGGAATACAGGGCATCTATGATACAACTGCTGCCTTGAAAGTTGATGGGGTTACCTTGGTTGCCGCTTGCGACCTATATTCAGGCAGATTAGATCGTGCAAAGGAACTTTGGGGAAATCATATAGCCGTTACTAAGGATTATCGAGAGTTATTAGATCGAAAAGATATCGATGCCGTTATTGTGGCAACACCAGACCATTGGCACAAGAAAATTACGATTGATGCAATGAAGGCGGGCAAAGCAGTCTATTGTGAAAAACCAATGGTACAAAAATGGGAAGATGGTCAAGAGATCATCTCAGTACAAAAATCAACAGGGGAAATTTGTCAAGTTGGAAGTCAGGGCATGTCTTCCCTTGGAAATGAAAAAGCAAAACAATTATATGAAGATGGTGCCATTGGTGACATCGTAATGCTCGATTTTTATAACGATCGTTATTCTGCAGAAGGAGCTTGGCAATATCCAATACCCCCGGATGCAACTCCTGAAACCGTCGATTTTGATACCTTTTTGGGAAATGCGCCGAAAACACCTTACGAATTAAAACGGTTTTTCAGGTGGAGGAATTATCAAGATTACGGCACTGGTGTTGCAGGTGACCTTTTCGTACATGCCTTTTCTACCCTCAACCACGTCATAAGTTCAAATGGTCCAAATAGGGCATTGGCAACAGGCGGACTGCGATACTGGAAAGATGGCCGCGATGTGCCCGATGTAAGTATAACACTTTACGATTATCCCAAGACCGATACCCATGCCGCGTTCAACGCAGCATTCCGTATAAATTTTATTGCCGGCAGTGGCGGTGGCGGTGGCTTTAAATTAATAGGTACAGAAGGTGAATTGGAAGTCGGCCAGAATTCAGTAAAATTGGTACGCTCAAAACTGGGTATGATACCCGGGGACTATTCAATGATTGCCTATACTGAGGCTACCCAAGCAAAAATAAGGCAGGCTTATGCCTCACAAAATCTAGAAACCAGGGCATCGAGCCTCAATGTTGGCGAAACAACTTGGGAAGCCCCAAGAGATTATAAAGGTGGCCATTACGATCATTTTTACAATTTTTTCCAAAGTATACGAACTAAAAATCCTGTAATCCAGAGTCCAACCTTTGGGTTGAGGGCAGCTGGGGCTGCGTTGTTGGCCAATGAAAGCTACTATCAAAACAAACCTGTAAGTTGGAATCCCGATGCCATGAAATTATTATAATCCCGAATTATGAAAAGAACCACCTTATTCCTTTGCCTTCTACTTCTGCCCTTATTGAACTATTCCCAGACGCAACCCCTTAACATAGTAGTTATAGGAGCACATCCTGATGACTGCGATATTGACGCGGGGGGCACTGCTATCCTATTTTCAAAAATGGGACATCATGTAAAATTTGTTTCACTTACCAATGGTGACGCAGGTCATTATGCCATGGGAGGTGGTGAGCTTGCCAAGGTCAGGATTGCCGAGGCAAAAGAGGCTGGCAAAAGATTTGGGGTCGAATATGTTGTCCTTGATAACCACGATGGCGAATTAATGCCCACCTTGGCAAATCGATTAAAGATTATTCGTGAAATCAGAAAATGGAATGCTGATATAGTCATCGCCCCCAGACCAAATGATTATCACCCTGACCATAGATATACCGGAATTCTAGTTCAAGACGCTGCATTTATGGTCATCGTTCCTAATATAGCCCCGGAAGTTCCTGCGCTTCAAAAAAATCCTGTTTTTTTATATACCGAAGACAAATTTCAAAAGCCAAATTCGCTTGAACCGGATATTGCGATAAACATTGATGCTGTTTTTGATCAAAAAATCTATGCCATGTCGGCGCATCAATCACAGTTCTTTGAATGGCTTCCTTGGCTTTCAGGTAATTTGGACAATGTACCCAAAGACGAGAAAGGCCGTTTGGAAATGCTTGCTGAATGGCGTCATAAACCTCTAGATAAAAAAACAATTACATGTTTGGAGAAATGGTACGGTGAAGAAAAAGCATCAATGACCAAACATGCCGAAATATTTGAAATATGCGAATATGGCTCCCAGCCAACAACCGAAGAGCTACGTAGCTTATTTCCTATGCTCCCAAAAAAGCCCGAATAAAAGAAAAAAAGGGAAGCCAAATCTGGCTTCCCTCCTTAAACATCAATTTAACATAAATAATCGACAACTAAATCTTGAATGTAACCACGGGCACGTTTGAATGGTTTGCAATATCCTCTCCTATACTACCCATAAAGAAGTGGGACAAACCTTTTCTACCATGGGTAGGAATACCTATGATATCGGTATTGATTTTCTCACCATAATTAAGTATACCATTTTCAATATTGTAATCATTATAAATCTCCACTTCAAAACTTACGCCTGCCTTTTCCAAGAACTGTGATATTCTCGTATAGGCATCTTCGGTACTAAGAAAATCATCTCCCGGAGTATTGATATAAACCAACTTCAAATCTGCAGAAAGTAATTTTGCAAAGTCCTTTGCTTTTTGAAAGGGTACTAAACTTTCATCCTTAAAACCACAAGCAAATAAGAATTTGCCCACTTTAAAGTCTGTATGTTCTTTCTTTATAATGAGTACTGGAATATCCGCATTACGGACTACTCGTTCCGCATTTGACCCTACAAAAATCTCTTTTAGACCATCAGTGCCATGAGATCCCATGACGATCATATCGGCATCATTCTTTTTGGCCACATCAT
Organism: Maribacter sp.; assembly: GCA_049668005.1. GTDB lineage: Bacteria > Bacteroidota > Bacteroidia > Flavobacteriales > Flavobacteriaceae > Maribacter_A. The sequence goes on along the minus strand of JBATIW010000066.1, from coordinate 18,161 downwards.
TAACCTCACTGAATACTTTGAAGTGTTTTACTACAGGTGTAATTTTAATCCCTTTTAGATACGGTTTGTTCAAAAACTTATTAAACCTTTTTTCTGCCAACTTAATCAAAAAAACAGTCTGTTCAGGATGAAACCCTTCTGAGGAGGTTACCAATGCCTGGTTTAATTCCAACATATGAAGGGCCAAAATTTCGGCACCGTGTTTTTTAGCCAAAGAAGCGGCTACTTTTAAAGCATAATCCGATTGTTCCGAGAAATCTATGGGTACAACTATTTTTTTCATGATCTAAGTTTTAGAGATTAATAAAATTAAATTGTCATCGAAAATAACCGTGTTTCTGGTTCTTTTCTATGTAGTAGAACGTCAAAAGCCATACAAATATTACGAATAAATGGCTGGCCTTTCTCCGTGACCTTCAAATCATCTATTCCAAACTCCACTATTCCGTCCCGTTCCATTTCTTGAAGTTTGTCCTTTACCATTGGTAATTCAGGGAAATAATCTCCTTCATTCTTCCAAGAAGTTGTAAAACGGCACATCAAATTCAAGATATGCTTCCTTATCTTTTGATCTTCCTCAGTCAAAATATGCCCTCTGTAAATGGGAATTATCTTATTGTCGACTAAATGCTTGTACTCTTCAAGGCTTTTGACATTTTGAGCGAAACTGTACCAACTATCACTGATACTTGAAGCGCCCAATCCGACCATTAACTGGGTCTTAGAAGCCGTGTAACCCATAAAATTACGATGCAATTTCCCAGAAATCATTGATTGGTACAAACTATCACTTTTCAAAGCAAAGTGATCCATGCCTATTTCTTCATAGCCTACTTTGGTCAGGAGCACCTTTCCTTTTTCGTATTGTATTCTCTTTTCCTCGGCAGCAGGTAAATCCTCATCTTTGAAACCTCTTTGGCCATTGCCCCTTAACCACGGTACATGGGCGTAACTATAAAATGCCAACCTATCTGGCATTAACGCCTTGGTCTTCAGGATTGTCTCCTCTACGTGCTCCAGGGTTTGATGCGGTAGACCAAAGATAATGTCATGTCCAATCGAGGTATAGCCGATCTCTCGCGCAATTTCGGTTACCTTTTTTACATTTTCAAAAGGCTGAACCCTATGAATGGCTTTTTGCACTTTATCATTATAATCCTGGACGCCATAGCTTACCCTTCTGAAGCCAACATCATACAAGGCCTGTAAATGCTCCTTGGTAGTATTGTTTGGATGGCCTTCAAAACTGAATTCATAATCCTTTGCTTTTTCAGCGGACATAAAAATTCCGTTAATCAAGGTTTTCAGGTTTTCTGGAGAGAAAAATGTAGGGGTACCACCACCTAAGTGCATTTCTTTAATGATCGGTTTTGATTCAAAAAGATTGCAATACAATTTCCATTCCTTTAAAACGGAATTTATATATGGTGTTTCAACATTGTGCTGCTTGGTTATTCGCTTATGACAACCACAAAATGTACACATGCTTTCACAATATGGCAAATGTATGTAAAGACTAATACCCTCTCTTTCATTGCTCTCATCAAAACTTCGCTTAAGCGAGTTTTGCCATTGCTGCCCAGAGAATGTCTCCATATTCCAATAGGGCACCGTTGGATAACTAGTATATCTAGGTCCCGGAATATTATATTTCTGCACTAGGTTACTCATGGGCATACTTTGTATGGTACAAACATACAATTGTTAGTCCTTGTATTATATGACAATTGTCAGGTTAAACTCGCGAGCCTAGCGTAATAGCCCTCTCCAAAAATTGAAAAAACAAGATCATAATCCAATTCAAAAAATTTACTTCATTCAAATATATAGACTGGGATGTACACAAAACTTTGTCAGCAATTTTGGGTTAAATGACTTATTTTTGTCCCATTAAAAAACAAAACCCATGACATTACTATTAATGGCCGCTGGAAGCGGAAGTCGATATGGAAAGTTAAAACAGTTTGATGGTTTAGGCCCAAACGGGGAATTCTTAATGGAATTCAGCATTTTTGACGCCTTGGAAAATGAATTTGTCCATGTTGTTGCTATTACAAAGAAAGATAATGTTGCCTTTTTAAGAGATCACTTAGCGGCAAGATTGCCTAAAAAAATTAAACTGGACGTCATTGCACAAGAATTAATGGATATTCCAGAAGGTTGCAGCTATACTGGCGAGCGTCAAAAACCATGGGGTACCGCACATGCCGTATGGACGGCGCGAAATTTAATCAACAATCCTTTTGTAGTACTTAATGCAGATGATTATTATGGTAAAGGTGCATTCATAAATGCTGCCAAGTTCATAAAAAATAAGGAATATAAAGACGCATACGGACTTGTTGGATACACCTTAAAGGATACACTTTCCGATCATGGGTCAGTTTCCAGAGGGGTCTGTGAAGCCGATGAAAAAAATACGCTACTATCCGTTGTTGAACGTACCCAACTAGAACAAAAGGGAAATGCTGTAATGGATCTTGAATCCGGCGCCAAATTTACTGGCGATGAATTGGTTAGTATGAACTATTGGATTTGCCGGCCTTCCATTTTTAAGGCTATTGAACAAGATTTAAGGACATTCCTTCAAAAAGGAGAAAATCTTGAAAAGGGTGAGATTTATATTCCGTTTGTAATTCAGGAAATGGTTCAACGTAACGAGGTGGTTGTTAAAGTAGTTCCATCTGGGGGTAAATGGTTCGGGGTCACTTATGCTAGCGATAGGGAAATGGCGGTTTCACAATTACAGGAAACCACGGATAATGGCGGATATCCTTCCCCATTGTGGAAATAAGCCCGCAAAAACAGATGGACATCGAAAATAAGGATTCGGTTAGCGCTATTCTACAACATTTTTGTGTAGAAAGTAAAAGCTATGAACTAGAAACCATCAGCAATGGCTATATCAATGATACCTATATGGTACTTGATAGTGAGAATCCCGTTTATGTTCTACAGCGGATCAACCACAATGTTTTTAGCGATATTGATGGAATCATGGCCAATATTAACAAGGCTCTTGAAAGCTTGAACGATGAGAATTATAAAAAAATTGATCTCATTAAAACCACAGAAGGCAATCCTTATCATGAAAATGAAAAAGGGTATTGGAGGTTAATGTCCTATATTGATAAGACCATCACCTTTAATACAACATCCGATGTGAATATCGCCTATGAGGCGGGTAGGATTATTGGCAAGTTCCATCAGCTTATGGAAGGCGCCCACAAAGCGGATTATATAGATACCACTCCCGACTTTCACAATCTTGAATTTAGAAAAAAAGAGTTCATTTCAGCCATGGCAGTTGCTGATTCAGCCAAATTGGATATGGCAAAGGATGCAATTCTTTTCGCTGAAGATATTTTAGAGAAACTAAAGGTTTTGAACAAAACAAGTTTGCCTGTCAGGATTTGTCATAATGATACCAAACTCAACAACATTCTCTTCTCAAAAGAATCAAACAAGGCACTCTGTCTTATTGATCTTGATACGATTATGAAAGGCCATTTTTATTATGATTTTGGCGATGCTGTTAGGACTATTGTGAACACGGCCCCTGAAGATGAAAAGGACCTACATAAAATCACATTTGAACGCAAATTGTTCAATGCTTTTTTAGATGGCATTGCCTCGAATGGTCCATTCTTATCTAAAGAGGAGATAAATACACTAGCTATTGGCGCTGTTTTTATGCCTTTTATTCATGGGTTACGCGCCCTTACTGATTATCTAAATAACAATATTTATTACAAGGTAGCCTATGAAAACCAAAATTTTGATCGCTGCCTAAGTCTATTTGATTTTGCGCAAAAGGCCTTGAACGAACTTGATCATATGCAAAAAGTAGTGTCCGAAAAATTAATGTAGATCGTTTTATTTCTTCTCCTAAATATATTGGTTGATAATATTCTCAAACATTTCCTGTTTACCACTCGTTAATTCCAATTCACCATTCCCATGTGCCAAATCGTATAAATCTTCCAAACTCAATTTTCCGTTTTCAAAATCCTTCCCTTTTCCAGAATCAAATGAGCTATATCTATTCTGACGAAGCTTGTCATAGGCAGAGGAGGAAATGATCTTGTCCGCAGTCAGCAAAGCACGCGCAAACGTATCTGCACCGCCTATATGTGCATGGAAAACGTCATCCAAATCCGTGGAGTTCCTTCTAATCTTGGCATCAAAATTAATGCCCCCACCTTGTAGGCCTCCTGCTTTTAGGAATACCAACATGGCTTCTGTGGTTTCCTGGATGTTGCTGGGAAACTGATCCGTATCCCATCCATTTTGATAGTCCCCACGATTCGCATCCAAGCTACCTAACATTCCCGCTTTAGCGGCAACAGCCATTTCATGCTGAAAAGTATGCTGTGCCAAGGTGGCGTGATTCACTTCGATATTGATCTTAAAATCCTTTTCCAACCCATATTCACGAAGGAAACCGATAGCCGTTGCAGTATCAAAATCGTACTGGTGTTTCATCGGTTCCATAGGCTTGGGTTCAATAAAGAAATTACCTTTGAATCCTTGGCTGCGCGCATAATCACGTGCCATACCCAAAAACTGCCCCATATGGTCCAACTCCCTGCCCATGTCAGTATTTAATAGCGACATATACCCTTCACGCCCTCCCCAAAAAACATAATTTTCACCATCAAGGGCAATCGTAGTATCCAAGGCCAATTTTATCTGTCCGCCCGCTCTTGCCACCACATCAAAATCCGGATTGGTTGCTGCCCCGTTCATATATCTTGGGTTTGAAAAACAATTGGCCGTTCCCCAAAGTAGCTTTACTCCCGATGCCGCCTTTTTCTCCTTAATGTAATTAGTGATAGTCGCCAATCGAGTCTCTGACTCCGCAAAGGATACCCCTTCTTGAATCAGGTCAAAATCATGGAAACAGAAATAATCAAAGCCCATTTTTGTAATGAACTCAAAGGCCGCATCGGCCTTATCCTTAGCTGCCCTCACTGGATCTGAAGATTGGTCCCATCCAAAATTTTGTGTACCTGGGCCAAAAGGATCCGAACCTTGTCCGCAGAAGGTATGCCAATATGCAATCGCGAATTTAAAATGTTCACGCATCGTTTTTCCTGCCACCACTTGTTCCGAATTGTAGTATTTGAATGCCAATGGATTATCAGATTCCTTTCCTTCAAATTTTATTTCGCCAATACCTTTAAAGTATTCTTTGTCTCCTATTAGTGCCATGATTATATATTAGTTATTCGTTATACCTTCCAATTCTTGTTTCCAATTTTCATATGCCTTTAGGTAAGATTCCTTTCCTATAGCAGGTTTAAATGTCATTACGTAGTCATTCTCCATGATGTATGAGCCAAATTTTTCAAAATCCCCATTGTACAAGCCGGCCGCTCTAGCCGCGCCAATGGCTCCGGTAGTATTATATAATTCTATTTCGGTTTTCATTAAGGTCGCTATGGTATTGGCAAAAATCGATGATCGGAATAAATTATCATTGCCAACACGCATAACATTGATTTTAATGCCATCGGATTTAAGTATTTCCATACCGTATACAAAAGAAAAAGCGATGCCCTCGAGAGCTGCCCTACATAGATGCGATTTGTTGTGGTTATTTAGATTGATATTCAATATTCTAGCACCAACCTCCTTATTATTCAACATACGCTCAGCACCATTGCCAAACGGAAGCATACATACACCGCCTGAACCAATTGGTATTTCAGATGCCAAAGCGTTCATTTCTTCATAGGACCCCACCGCCAAGTTGTTCAACAACCATCTGTACTGAATCCCGGCTCCATTTATACAAAGTAACTTCCCTATTCTTGCAGCCCCTCCCTTTTGATAATTCACGTGGGCGAAATTGTTAACACGGGAACTTTCCTTGACTGAAAGGCTTTCGGTAATGGCATAAACTACTCCAGAAGTACCCCCTGTCCCTGCCACTTCCCCAGGATTAAAAACATTCAGTGACAATGCATTATTGGGTTGATCACCTGCCCTATACAAAAGGGGGGTTCCTGCGGAAAGGCCACTCTCTAACTCCCCTTTATCACCTACCTTTGATTGCAGCCCGAATGTTTCCACTATATTCGGAACCATTTCTTGGTCAATACCGTAATGTTCCAATAGAAAATGCGCAATAGCATCTTTTTTGAAATCCCAAAAAATCCCTTCAGACAACCCTGAAATTGTCGTGTTCATTACATTGGAAAACTTAAAGGCTATATAATCGCCTGGAAGCATGAATTTATAAGCTCTTTCAAATAGCTCAGGTTCATTGTCCTTGACCCATTTTAATTTGGATGCCGTAAAATTGGCCGGTGAATTCAGAAGATGGGCATTGCATTTGGCTTCTCCCAAATCCGAGAAAGCCCTGTTCCCTATTTCCACCGCTCTGCTATCACACCAAATTATGGACTTTCTTAACGGCTTTCCTTCTTTATCGACTAAAACAAGCCCATGCATTTGGTATGAAATACCTATTCCTTGAATCTGGGTTTTTGAGATCTTAAATTTTGACTTTAATTTCAAAATAGCAGCGCACACATGTTTCCACCAATCGTCAGGTTGCTGTTCTGCCCAACCATTTTTCAAAGCCAACATGCCCATCTCGGTCTCTGGTTCTTGAACCACCCCAATGCTTTTACCCGTTGAGATTTCGACCAAAGCCGCCTTTATTGAAGAACTACCAATATCCAATCCTAAATAGTACATGTGCCATTTTTTTAGCTGGGCCGATTTGCAGCATAAAAAGTTCTTTACAGCCCTTATAAATGTATCACAAACTATGTAGTTTTCCTTGTCCTTTAGCTTTTATTTCTATAAAAGGGGATTCGATTTCTACTGCGAAAATTTACTTTTTTAAATACAACATATTGTTTTACAGGATTTTATGTAATTTTCGTGAAACTACTAAGATTTTTGATTCATAATCAAATATATAAATGGATTTCTAGATAACGCAATATGCTTTTATTAACTTTAATCATCAATTTATTCGAATGAAAACCCTATACTTTTTAATTTTTGCAATGTTTGTAATTGTAGGTTGCAAACAGGATGCTCCATCGGAGAATGCAAAACCCAACATCGTTTTTATTTTTGCTGATGACATGACTTATTCGGCTATCAATGCACTAGGCAATAATGAAATACAGACTCCTAATTTAAATAGATTGGTCAATAATGGCACGACTTTTACAAATGCCTACAATATGGGCGCTTGGAATGGTGCTGTTTGCGTAGCATCGAGGGCTATGATAATATCTGGACGAAGCGTCTGGAATGCAAACCAGTTTAGAGCGCATTGGATTGATGGCAATGAAATGGATAAGACATGGGGAAAATTAATGGAGTCAGCGGGTTATGAAACTTACATGACCGGTAAATGGCATGTAGATGCCCCTGCAATCTCGGTTTTTCAGAACGTGACCAATGTACGTCGTGGAATGCCATGGGATTCATGGGGTCATGGAGGCAAAATTCCTGCCATCAATGAAATGATAAAAAATGGAAAATCCAATGAAGAAATCAGGGCCATAGGATATAATCGCCCCTTAAGCGAGAATGATACTACGTGGTCGCCAACCGATAAAAAATTTGGGGGCTTTTGGGTAGGGGGCAAACACTGGAGTGAGGTTTTAAAAGATGATGCTATAGGGTTTATTGAACAGGCAAAAGTCAAAAATGATCCTTTCTTTATGTATTTGGCATTCAATGCACCACACGATCCAAGACAAGCCCCACAGGAATATTTGGACATGTATCCGTTGGAGAAGTTAAGTTTGCCGAAGAGTTGGCTTCCTATGTATCCTTATAAGGATAGCATAGGCAATGGTCCCGGATTGAGGGATGAGGCCTTGGCTCCTTTTCCACGCACCGAATATGCCACCAAGAAACATATTCAAGAGTACTATGCATTGATAAGTCATTTGGATGAACAGATCGGGTCAATTTTGAATGCTTTGGAAGCTAGTGGAAAGGCAAAAAACACTTATATAATCTTTACTGCGGATCATGGCTTGGCCATGGGGAGACATGGGCTTTTGGGTAAACAATCCCTGTTTGATCATAGTATACGGGCACCTTTTATGATTGTAGGACCAAATGTACCAAAAGGTGAAAAGATCGATTCCGATATTTATCTACAGGATGCCATGGCCACCAGTTTGGAATTAGCAGGGGTAGCGAAGCCTGAATATGTATATTTTAACAGTGTCATGGATTTGATAAATGGTCAAAGGAAAAAAAGTCATTATGAAGCTGTCTACGGAGGGTATGTCAAAACCCAGAGAATGATCCGCAAAGATGGTTATAAACTCATGGTTTATCCAAAGTTGAAAAAAGTATTATTATTTGATATGGTTAATGATCCCCAGGAAATGAATGATTTGGCCTCTGATGATGAATTTCATGAAAAAGCAAAGGAAATGTTCCATGATTTAATTCAATTGCAAAAGAAGATGAATGATTCCTTGGATTTAAGGGATATATATGGAGATTTTTGAAGAATAAATTGACATAACAGTTACCATTAGTGCTAATGGGTATCTATTTTTTTCAAACCTTCGCGACTACTTACAATTGAAAAATCCTTTCCATTAGCAGCCACTTTTCACCTTCTTTGGCCCAAGGTAAACTTTGTTGGTATTTCCACATCAATTGTTCCCACTCCTGTACTTTGGGATTGTTAGCATCCATTTCGGCCTTTTTGGCCTGGTCAAAGGTCTCATCAACTTCCATGATCATGAACATACGGTTTCCAGTCAAGTAAATCTGCATATCCAATATTCCTGCATCTCTAATGCTTTTGGTAATCGCCGGCCAAGTTTTCCCTGATGCATGATACGCTTTGTATTACGCAATTAAGGCTGGGTCCTCTTTTAAATCGCACGAAAAGCATAATCTTTTCTTTTTCATGATACTGCCACTTTATTTATCGTGAATTTTATACGTTCTGAAACCATAGGCTGCAACAACAAGAAAACATACAAGGGGCAATACAAATGAAAAATTAACCTCGGGTACGCCAAGAATCTCAATATCGGTATAACCAGAACCTCCAAAATCCAATATGGATCCCTGCAATACAGGCATTATAGCACCTCCAACAATAGCCATAACCAAGAAGGCTGCACCAAATTTAGCATCTTCACCAACACCTTCCAAGGCAATGCCGTAAATGGTCGGGAACATTAATGACATACATAAGGAAATGCCCACTAAGGAATATAAACCTGTCATTCCTTCAATAAAAATCGCTCCAATGGTAAATGCCATTGCTCCTATTGCAAAATACATCAACAATTTGCCAGAACTAACGAACTTCAATAAATAGGTCCCAATCCAACGACCAATCAAAAATAAAATCAATGCCCAATAGGCGTAGGTAACTGCACTTCTATTATCTATCCCCAATGTTTCAGCATATTGATAAATATAGGTCCAACACATAATATGGGCACCAACATAGAACATTTGCGCGATTACTCCTTCAACAAACTTCTTGCTTTTAAAAAGTCGCTTTACAGCAGATGCAACTGAATCTTCAACCGTCTCCTTCTTTTCAGGCATTTTTACGATTGCGATTAACAATAGCATGAACAATACAAATAATCCAAGTATTACATATGGATTTCGCACTACCATGAGGTCAGAAACCCTTACTGCGGTTTTGGCCGATTCGGAAAGGGTGTCATAAATTACATTGCCATGTGCATCAACATCATCAGACTGCAAAGATCCCAATATAAAAGTTTGGGCGACAAACAAGCCTGTCAATGCCCCAAGTGGATTGAATGCTTGTGCAAGATTCAACCTTCTTGTAGCGGTTTTTTCATGGCCCATGGATAAAATAAACGGATTTGCCGTAGTCTCCAAAAATGCCAACCCAAAAGTCAAAATGTACAAGGCAGCTAGAAAAAAGCCAAATGCTTCATATGAGGCGGCAGGGTAAAAAAGCAATGCCCCAATGGCATACAAGACCAGGCCAACAAGAATGCCTTTTTTATACGTATACTTTTTCACGAACATTGCCGCAGGAAAAGCCATGGTAAAATACCCCCCATAAAATGCCATCTGAACCCAAGAGGCCTGGGTATTGTTCAATTCCAATATTTTTTTAAAAGCAGATACCATAGGATTGGTTATATCATTGGCAAAGCCCCACAAGGCGAATAAGGATGTAATCAATATAAAAGGCAATACAACCTGCTTAGAAACTACTGGTATTTTATTTGTGTTTACCATATTTGGTTTTTGGTTGTTCGGTTTTTATTCGGTCAATAATGAACGATCAAGGTGCACATATCCACCGTCTACAGTGATAAATTGCCCTGTAGTATGCGACGATCTTTCGGAAATAGTGAATAGGCAAACGTCGGCTATTTCTTGAGGTGTGGTCATACGGTTGCCAAGGGGTATTCTCTTGACGATGGATTTTAATTTCCCTGCCCCATCTTCCAGTGTTTTGATCCATGCATCATAGGCAGGAGTCCAACTTTCTGCGATGATAATGGCGTTGGAACGAATACCAAACTTTATGAGGTCTACCGCCCATTCCCTGGTCAGACCCAGGACGGCACCTTTTGAAGCTGCATAACCAGAGGTATTACCTTGGCCGGTCAATGCCACTTTGGAACCAATATTCAGAATATTTCCTTTTGATTTTTTTAAATATGGAAGGGCATGTTTAACCACTAGAAAATAACTCACCATGTTCAATTTCAAGGAGTTCATGAATTCTTCATAGGTTGCATCCAGTCCAATCCCATCATTTACGCCCACATTATTTATCACAACATCTATTCTTCCGTATTTTTCTGTAATCGTGTCTATGGCTTTTTTAATTTGTTCGGGATTGGTGACATCCGTCTTGCAAAAAATAGCATCAATTCCCTTTTTCTTGATTTGTTCTATATAGTCAAAACCCCTATCATTTCTGTCAATAACAGCAGGTATGGCTCCTTCGTTGACCAAATTTTGGAGTATAGTCTCGCCAATACTCCCCTGCTTACCTGCGGCACCTGAAATCACCACGACCTTGTCTTTTAAACCTAAATCCATAAATTTTTATTTTAGATCATAAAATTGAATTGCATTATTTCCCATTATTTGAGCTTGTTCCATACGGCTGAGTTTTGATATAAAATCAGTCACCAATAGTTTCACTTCAGCATATCCACCTGCAACGAGGCAAACCGGCCAATCGGAGCCAAACATTATCCTGTCTGTGCCATAGGCAGACAATACCAAGTCCATATATGGTGTAATTTGCTCTGGTGTCCATGAATTATAATCGGCCTCGGTAATCATTCCAGATAGTTTACAGTAAACGTTTTCTTCTTTGGCAATTTCTTTCATAAGTGAGGCCCACTTTTCAAAATACCCAGCTTTGATATAGGGTTTGGCGATATGGTCGATGACGAATTTCTGATGTGGAAACCTTTTCACAAACTCCAAGGTTGTACCTAATTGATGCGGAAATATAAGGATATCGTAAACAAAATTATATTGCTCTAAATAAGAGATGCCTCTCAGAAAATCTGATCGCAACAAGAAATCAGGATCAGTTTCCCCTTGGACAATATGCCTGAATCCTTTAACTTTTTCATATTTACTGTATGCTTCAAGGACTTTATCTATTTTAATATCCCTTAAATCAACCCAACCAACTACGCCTTTGATAAATTCGTATTTCCCTGATAACCCTAAAAGAAAATCTGTCTCCTCCAAAGATTGGTCCGCTTGAACGGCCACACAGCCATCAATGCCATGTTCATCATACACTTTCTTTAAATCAACTGGCATGAAATCCTGACGAATCATTGACATGGAATTGTCAATCCATGCGTGTTTGACGGGCTCATATTTCCAAAAATGCTGATGGGCGTCTATGGTCATTTTTATTGCGATATTTCTACTTTTATAACCGTTGCCATAGTATCAATAATAGGGGAAGGAGCCTTTACAGACAGCCCTTTTTCTTCACTGTAAGACCATTCTATTTTTTCATTACTCCCTAAAAAGCTTAACAGTTTTAATACTGAAATCCTCATGGTATCATAATTGTGGTTAATATACATTATTGGGCCAATGATATTAAGGCCTCGTTCATTCCTTTATTTAAAATGTTCTCTAAATTGATGGCTACCAACTCTTGCATTCCTTTGATTTCCATAAGGTCACAACCCCAAAAATCAGTATTGGACAATACATTTTTCACAACTATGCAGCTATCGTTCGAAGCCCACTGTCCAGCGAAAAAGTCCAAAACTTTTTGATCGTCTTTTAATGCAATGTGCGTTCCATTTCTATCCCCTTTATAAAAAGCAATAAGAGCAGCCAACGCGAACATTAATCGTTTTGGAAGTGAATTCTTCCTATTAATAAATTCGAGGACGGAGGGTAAAACCCTTGTCTTATATTTTGATATTGAATTTAATGAAATGCTCATTAATGTGTGTTCTAAATACGGATTTCCAAACCTATCTAAAACATCGCTGGAGAATTGCTTTAATTCTTCATCCGACAGGTCTAATGTTGGACAAATCTCTTCGAAGATGGCATCTTTTAAAAACGAACCAACAACAGGGTCTTCCAAAGATTCGCGAACTTTATCTATACCATATAAGTAACCAACAGGAACCAGTGTTGTATGGGCCCCATTTAAAATACGGACCTTTCTCGTACGATAAGGTTCCATATTATCGGTAAAAACCACATTCAACCCACATTCCCTAGCAGGAAATTCTTCTTTTAATGATTTCGGACCTTCTATAACCCATAAATGAAATTGTTCGCCTTCAACCACCAAATTGTCCTTGTATCCCAATTCCTTGGTTATGCTATCCATCTTATCTTTGGGGTATCCAGGTACAATTCTATCTACAAGCGTATTGCAAAAAATGTTATCCTCAGTGACCCACTGAACAAAGGCTTCCCCCAAATCCCAATCTTCGGCAAATTGTAGTATTATTTTTTTTAGATTATCCCCATTTCTTTCTATCAATTCACAAGGCATCACAATAAGACCTTTGTCATAAGCGCCTTCAAAGTGCTTGAACCTTTTGTATAGGAGGGCGGTCAATTTGCCTGGAAAACTATTTTGGGGAGTATCCGCAAGTTTATCAGTTGGACTATATACGATACCCGCTTCAGTTGTATTAGAAACAACAAATCTTAAATCTGGATTCTCGGCGTTGGCCAAATAAGCATCACAATTCGTATATGGGTTTATGCCTCTTTGAATACAATCAATAATTTGATGCTCACTGATGGCTTTACCATTTTTTATTCCGTTAAGGTATACCGTATATAATCCATTCTGGTCATTCAATACATTGACCATACCGCGATCTATGGGTTGTACCACAACAACACCTGCATCAAAGTTGGCCTTTTCGTTCATTTCTTGAAACATCCAATCGGCAAAAGCTCTTAGAAAATTACCTTCGCCAAACTGCAAGATTCTTTCAGTATATGATTTAGCCTCTTTTGTTTTTCTATTTAATGCGATCATTTCAATATGCTATAATGAAATCCCCCGTTTCCATGGTATAAAATCGTCTTGCCCTAAGCGAACGGCTGCTGTCAATACTTCACCACTTGCCACTTTGATAATATATTCCAAAAGTTCTTCTCCCTTTGCTTCTATTGTATCTTCCCCTGTTATAATGCTCCCGGTATTGAAGTCGATTATGTCTTTCATTCGTTCACTTAGTGCGTTGTTGCTTGATATTTTTACGACAGGGGCTATGGGATTGCCCGTTGGTGTACCTAGACCAGTTGTAAAAGCAATGATATTGCAACCTGATCCTGCCAATCCGGTAGTGCTTTCGACGTCATTTCCAGGCGTACATAGTAGGTTAAGACCTTTTATCTTTGTTTTTTCTGTATAGTCAAGAACATCGGTTACGGGTGAAGTACCTCCTTTTTTAGCCGCTCCGGCAGATTTCATTGCATCGGTTATGAGTCCATCTTTTATATTTCCTGGAGATGGATTATTGGCAAAGGCCGAGCCAAGTGCTACCGTCCTAGCGGAATAGGTATCCATTAAATGGGTAAATTTTTCCGCCTCTTTCCGGCTAAGACAACGATTGATCAATTCTTGTTCTACACCATTGAGTTCTGGGAATTCCGATAAGATGGTAGTTCCGCCAAGAGCTACGAGCAAATCTGATGTATGGCCTAATGTGGGGTTCGCCGAAATTCCAGAAAAACCGTCCGATCCACCGCATTCCAGTCCTAAAACCAATTTAGACAATGGTGCTGGTTCCCGTTTGATCTTATTGGCTTCAATCAAGCCTAAAAATGTCTTTTTTACAGCATCTTCAATAAAATGTCGTTCACTTTCACTTTTTTGCTGTTCAAGGATATACAAGGGTTTTGCAAATTTAGAATCCATCTTATTAATAGCTTCTTCCATTAAACTGACTTCTGCATTTTGGCATCCCAAACTCAAAACCGTTGCCCCTGCTACATTCGGATTCGTAATATATCCTGCCAATAGGTTGCATAATGCTTCCGAATCAAGCCTAAAACCTCCACAACCCCCTTCATGGGTTAAAAATTTAATGCCATCCACATTGGGGAAAATCCTATTTTGTTTTACGTCAGTAGGTGTTTTAATAATTTGGGACTGTAACAGAACTTCCATGGAAGCGCCATTTTCATATTCTCGCACCAAAGTACCGGTATCCACCACGAAATAAGTAACAGTTTGGTAACCCAAGGATTCTAAAAGAGCTGATTTTATTACTTCTACATTTCGATTTTCACAAAAAACCATAGGGATGACCAACCAATAATTTGCAGTACCTACTTCGCCATTTTTTCTATGATACCCATTAAAGGTTTTTGATTTCCATGTAGTTATATCTGGAGGACTCCATGATGGCTTTTCCTTTCCTACTTGGTAATTGGCGGAGCTATGAACAATATTTTCGATAGTAATGGATTCCCCTTTTCTTATGGGCCTTGTTACTTTACCGATTAAAGCGCCATACATATAAATTTCATCCCCAACAACGAGATCGATTAAAGCGAATTTATGTTTGCCTTTAACATCTTCTTGAAGAACAACTTGCTCGCCATTGATAATTGCTGTAGTCCCTTCCTTTAAATCGGTTAATGCGACGACGATGTTGTCGCTCGGGTCTATTTGGAGGTAATTATTTGGCATATTCAGTTCTTTTCTTAATTACTGTTTATTTACTTTTCATTTATAATATCAAGCTAAAAACTAACAGTCGCCTTTAGTACGCCACTTTTTGGATCAAGCCAACTATCAAAATCAGCTATCATATCAACAAGAGCTACATCATGGGTGATATAAGAATCAATCGGGAATTCACCTTTTTCCAAAACGGTGATTACATGTTCAAAATCCTCTAAAGTAGCATTTCTACTGCACATCAAAGTAGTTTCTTTGGCATGGATCGCTGGGTGTTCAAAAACAATCCCACCATTGGACAAACCCACTAGAATATATCTGCCACCATGGGACATGAAGTTGGGACCATACTCCAATGCGCCTTGATGTCCAGAAGCATCAAAAACAGCAGTAGCGAGATCATCATTGGTTATCTGCATGACTTTATCAACAGCCCCATTGCCAGCCAAAACCACGTAGTCAATGCCCATTTTTTCTTGGGCATAGTTCAATCGATTTTGGTTTACATCAATTGCAATGACCTTTGCCCCGGCAATTTGGGCCAATTTCATGATTCCGATGCCAATAGGACCACAACCGACAACGACTATGGTTTCATTCGGTTTTATTTGTGCTCTTCTTAAAGCGTGTGCTCCAATAGCCAAAGGTTCAACAATGGCCATTGCATCATTGTCCAGGCTCGGTGTGTGGATCAACAAGTCTATGGGGACGGATATTCTTTCTTGCATTCCACCATCTTTGTGTACTCCTAATACTTGCATCTTCACACAACAATTGGTTTTTCCGTTGGTACAGGCTATACATTCATTACAGCTTATATAGGGCATAATAACGACCTTATCACCAGACTTGATGCCCTTTGCATTTTCTTCGATTTCAACAACTTCGGAAGCAAGTTCATGTCCCAATATCCTTGGATACTTAAAAAAGGCCTGATTACCGGAATAGGCATGCAAATCGGTGCCACAAATTCCTACTTTTTTGATTCGCAAAATGGCCTCCCCTTTTACTTTTATCGGTTCATCTTTTTCTTTAAGAATCAATTCCCCTGGTTTTTCACAAACAATGTATTTCATTTTGAAATTAAAAATTTGAAATCGAAAATAATACATCCTCAAGATGTACTCCTAAGCTAAAAAAAACTAATTCAAATAACTATTTTATATACGTATAAGTTATATCCAATGCATGGGCAATGTTTCCATTTTTGAGAGTGTAATTAAATTTTAATTCGTGCTTTTAATTCAATATGACTTATATTTAAATAGAGAAAAAATAGCTACAGTGAGAGATTTATCGAATGTTCACGGATTGGTCTCCGATTTTTTTAAATGGCCTGGGTCACCTAAAGAATGGGAACGCTATAAATTAAGTGACGAACAGATTTCCTTTTTTCATGAGAATGGCTATGTATCCAATATAAAACTACTGGAAGAATGGCAAATAGATCAATTAAAGGCCGAGCTTGCTGAAATTCAAGACCCCAAACACCCAGGACATGATTTTTTTTACGAATTCCATTCCAATGAATCGGAAGACCCTAATAAGGTCTTATTTCATTCCTTAGGCCATTGGCGCATTTGCCCGGGTTTACACGATATAAATTGGAACCCCGCTTTTTTAATGGCTGCAAGTCAGTTGTTGGGTGATAAGTCAGTGCGATTTTGGCACGATCAATTATTTTGTAAACCTGCAAAGCATGGTGGAATGGTTGCTTGGCATCAAGATTATTCCTATTGGACCAGAACCATTAAAATGCAACATTTAACCTGCTGGACTGGGTTGGATGATGCTACAAAAGCAAATGGTTGTTTACATTATATTCCGAAAAGTCACAAATGGGGATTATTGGACAAACCAGTTCTAACTGGACCAATGGATGGTTTTAAAGCGTATTTAAGCGATGTACAAAAAGAGGAATTCAATAACGCAAAAGCTATTGAG
Source organism: Maribacter sp. (assembly GCA_049668005.1). Classification (GTDB taxonomy): domain Bacteria; phylum Bacteroidota; class Bacteroidia; order Flavobacteriales; family Flavobacteriaceae; genus Maribacter_A. The sequence goes on along the minus strand of JBATIW010000066.1, from coordinate 1,051 downwards.
ATGAAGAAAGGGTATGGAACATTCCATCATCCTTTAATGGTTCATGGGTCTTATGCCAACAGCTCAGAGTATTCGCGAAGGGCAGTTGTATTGAACGTTTTTGCAGATGGTACGGTTTCCAATACAAACGAACCTTTATTGAACGGTGTGCCAGCGATACCAAAAGGACAAAAAATGGAAGGCCAATTTTTCCCATTATTATTTGATAGAAATTCATTCATTGTATAATAAAGCCCATCTTTGGATCAGTTAATAATTAATATTCAAAATTTAATATATGCAACCCATTGCACAGCAGGCCATGTCGCCTGCCCTGATTAAAAAAATAGATGATGCAGGTATTATTGCCGTTTTGATCATTGATGAAGTTAAACATGCCGTTCCCGTGGCTAGGGCGCTTCTAGCTGGTGGTGTCGATACCATTGAATTAACGCTACGTACCCCCGCTGCAATGGAATCTGCCATAGCGATTAAAAAAGAAGTTCCTGAAATATCGCTAGGATTTGGCACTGTTTTGACAATAGACCAGGTAAAGGCCGTTATTGATGTTGGCGCCGATTTTGCGGTATCGCCTGGTTGTAATCCCAAAATAATCAGGGAAGCGCAGAAACATGGACTTTCATTTGCACCTGGAATCATGACACCTACTGATATTGAAATGGCTTTGGAGGAAGGTTGTCGAATTCTTAAATATTTTCCTGCTGAAACTTCTGGCGGGATGAAACATCTAATAAGTATGGCAGCACCATATCAGTTTTTAGGATTAAAATTCATTCCTTTGGGTGGGTGTAATATTGAAAATGCCGGTTCTTATTTACAATCAGCTTTGATTACCGCCATAGGTGGAACATGGGTTGCAAAACGATCCTTGATTCAATCTGAAAATTGGGATGATATCACGAATAATGCTAAAGAAATCAGAACGTTGATCACTCAAATTCGACAAAATAATCAGCAATACTAAATAACCAGATACTAATATATTATCATGGATAATGATACCATACTAAGATGAAAAAAATTGTAACCTTTGGAGAAATAATGGGACGAT
>JBATIW010000065.1:0-3771 GCA_049668005.1 Maribacter sp. | reverse complement strand
CAAAAACAGGCCCTTCAGGCATTGGCAAGGAGAATTATACCTGGTATTTACAAAATGTGCATGTGGTTCCCTTAACTTGGGAAGATGAGGTCATGATCCTTAAACGAGAACTCGCCCGGGCATGGTCTTCCTTAAAATTGGAAGAACACAGAAATCGGAAATTACCAGAACTCAAGGATGCCAGTACCCCAGAAACATATGCGGCAATGGCTGAAAAATCGGCCCAAAGTCTGATTACTTTTTTAGACCAGGATGAAATGGTTACTGTAAAGGATTATTTCGCACCAGCATTACGGCCCCATTTGGGACAATTCATCCCTTTCGAGAAACGTAATTTTTTCTGGATCGTGACCCACTATGATCCAAGACCACTCTATTCCCATTTTTATCATTGGTTTGAATTGGCGCAAATTGATAGTGAACCGCATAAAAGTGAAATTCGCCGAGGCCCCTTATTGTATAATATCTTTGATTCGCGCAATGAGGGCACTGCCACTGCAGTAGAAGAAATGTTCATGCATGCTGGTTTATATGAGGACAATCCCAGAGCTCGGGAATTGGTATACATCATGATAGCACAACGTGCCGCAAGAGGTTTGGGTTCGCTTTACGCCCATGCCAACGAAATGACCATGGAAGAAGCAGGGAGCATACATTCCGATTATACCCCTCGTGGATGGATGAAAACCGAAAAGGAACTGCTCCTTTTTGAACAACACCTGTATCTGCGCCAACCGGGATATGGTAGCAGCTATATCACCGGAAAATACCTTCTTGAAAACGCCATGGCAGAATTTGCTCGCATGAAGGAAACAAAAAAAGAACCCTTTTTAATGAAGGACTTTTTTGATCAGTTGAATGCAACAGGAAATATCCCCATCTCTTTAGGGCATTGGCAGATGACCGGAAATAGCGAACACCTAAATAAAATCAAGAAATAAAGTGCTTTAATGATGAAAACCAAAGTATGCCTTATCCAAGATAGTCCAGTTTTCTTTGACAAAACCAAAACCCTGGAGAAGGTCGAAGAATTAACCAAGAAGTACGCAAAGGAAGGATGCGAACTCATCGTCTTTCCAGAATCCTTTGTGCCAGGATATCCGCGAGGCTTTAACTTTGGAGCCACAATCGGAAGCCGAACACTAGAAGGCCGAGCGCTTTATAACAAATATCATCAGGAAAGCTTTGATACGGAAAGTGATGATATGAAAAAAATGGAACAACTTTCAAAATCACAAAATGTGTATTTGGTCATAGGCGTCACCGAAAAGGATGGCACCTCTGGAAGTTTATATTGTTCTATGCTTTATATTTCACCCAATGAAGGTTTGTTAGGCGTACATCGGAAAATAAAACCTACCGGTACGGAGCGAATTATTTGGGCCGAAGCTTCTGGGGAGCACTTAACCACCTTTCAAACTAAAATCGGCAAATTGGGTGGCCTCATTTGTTGGGAAAATTATATGCCCTTGGCGCGAATGTCAATGTATAGAAAAGGAGTCGAAATCTATATTGCCCCAACGGCTGACGCAAGAAAAGAATGGACTGCGACGATGGTGCATATTGCTCTGGAAGGAAGGTGCTTTGTACTGGGATGTAATCAATATTTCACCAAAAGCATGGTCCCTGAAAAATACCAAAAATTGGTAGCGCATGAACCGGAAGTTATGTGCACTGGCGGCAGCATTATTGTTTCCCCTTTGGGTAAGATAATAGAAGGTCCATTATTTAATTCGTCGGGTGCTTTGATTGCTGAATTGGATCTGGATGAAATAAGCGAAAGTAAATTGGACTTTGATGTCATTGGCCATTATGCGCGGAATGATATCTTCCAATTGTCTGTTATGAACCAACCGGAAACCATAAAAGAGAAACAACCTCCATTGAAGAAATAACTACCATGGAACAATAGCCTAAGAATCCGCTATCCCCTGCTCGCCAAAGTCTTCATTGCCTTGACAAAGTGGTCCAACTCTTCAGTGGTTGTATATACATTGGGGGTTATTCTACATCCGTGTACATTGGCATAGTCGATAGCCACGGTAAAAATTTTGAATTCGTCTAATAATGTTTTGGCCAAATCTGCTGGCTTCATGTGGGTTATCCCTACATTGGCTATTCCACAAGAACGATGTTCCTCGACTGGCGTGTTGACGACAATATTTTTTACATCACGCAATTGATCGCTCCAATACCGCTGAATATAGCGCATTCTTTTTTCCTTTCGTTGCATGCCTATCATTTCGAGATAATCAATAGCGTCGTTGATAGCCAGATCGGTGTGTACAGGATGCGTTCCCGTATGGTTCAACCGTTGGATTTTGTTCTCATTCGTAATATAATCTGCCAATAGTGGCCAGATCTTGGGGATTTTCCCCTTGGCAACATAGAGTAGTCCCGCACCTAATGGCGTGCTCAGCCATTTATGTAGGCTTGATCCGTAATAATCACAATGCAGGTCGGCGATATTCACATTAAAATGACCAATACAATGTGCCCCATCGACCATGACCTCAACCCCGTGACTATGTGCCATATCACAGATTTTTTGAATGGGAAGAATGTGCCCCGTAATGTTTATCATATGGCAGACCATCATCAATTTTGTCTTTGGCGAAATCTGTTCTTCATACAGCTTTACGATCTCCTCGTCATTGACTGGGTAATTAGGTACGGATACCACTTTATTGACCACTCCATAGCGATTGGCAATCTGGTTAAAATGATCTTGCATTGATCCGTAATCCTGCTCTGCAAATATGGCCTCGTCGCCCTTTTTCCAAGGGTATCCTCCAATAATCATATCCAAGGATTCCGTAGTGTTTCTTGTAATAATCAATTCTTCAGGATTAACACCTACCATTTTTGCCAACCTGGCCGCCACTTTATTTTTATTATCCCATTGTACGGTTCGCATATAATGGGAAGCTTCATAGTTCACCATCTTTACATGTTCAATAAACTTATTTAGCGTGGGTTGTGGCGCAAAATTATAGTACCCATTTTCAAGGTTAATGTAATCTGGTTTTAAGGAGTAGTCCTTTCGGATACGCTTCCAAAATTCATCATCATTGTCCGTAGGGTACGGTTCTGCCGCATAAACAGACTGTGCCTGTATACCCAAAGGCAAAAATGGGGTCAATATGGCCGCTTGGCCAATACGCTTTAGAAATTGTCTTTTTTCCATGCTTTTGGTAGTATAACTAAGCTATTTATTTCATTTATACTGCTGTGTTACAAAACTTAAATTATTAATCCACAATCGGTGGTGCCCCAGCATTCTGCAGCAGTTTTTCTACACGCGGAACATCGGTTTCCAAAAACTTGAATAATTCTGGCATTATACCTGAAAATTGCTTTTTGGCCAATTCAAAACTTTCCATTTGCATTTTTGTAGGACCGTAACTATTGCCAAAGAAACCCCGTTGGGCTATCATAAGACGGTCACTGACCGTTGGATCATCTTTTTCCCCTACTTCGGCCTTGGCAGAATTACCAAACAAAGCAACATTCAGGGCATTCATTGTTTGTTGCAATTGCACCACCTCATTCTCTAGTGTTCCTGGCGCAGCGTTCACATATTTCAAAGCTTTTGTAAAGGCCTTAACCCTTTTGCTTGCCTTATTGAAATCATTGGTAGTTACTCCGTACTTCGTAACAAATTCTTTCAGTGATTTGGCGTAGTCAGCTATTTTATCAGCGTTAGGATTGGTTAACACATTTTTACGAATGCGTTCTACTGTAAACGTTTGTGGGGTTCCCAATTGGGTA
>JBATIW010000064.1:0-4150 GCA_049668005.1 Maribacter sp. | reverse complement strand
GTATTAAGGCAGAACAAACCTGTATTGGAGGAAAACGAGTAAACTAAGAACAAAAAGACCGAAGCAATTTGCTTCGGTCTTTTTGTTTGAAATATGGAAATTTGTTAATTATGCTTCCTACATCATAATAGGGATAGCGACTCTTGTTGTTCCCCAGGCCATTACCAAATGGGCTCCTCCATCAACTTCTTTAAAAGCAATAGAGAAAGCATCCATAGATTCGCTATCGGAACTTGTACTTGCGCTTACACGTGCAACATCCGCTTTCTTGTCATAGGAATAGGCTCCCCATTGGTTTAGGTTGCTATTTAGAATTACTGTCCATTCACCTTCACCTGGAATTGTGAATAAGGAATAAGTTCCTGCCTTTACATCAGTGCCACCAACTTTGGCATCTTTATAAAAAGTGATTTCACTGGCTTCGTTGGCACCAGTTCTCCATACTTGTCCTGCAGGTGCAAGTTCTGAAACCGAACGACCTTTTAACTGAGGCCGACTATACGTAACTCGTACAGCTTTATCGGAGACCTTATAGCTAGAAGGGTAAGTCGCCATGTCCATTGGGCTTTTGTCCAAACCACTGAATTTTTGGGCAGAAATATTTGTGGTGAATACCAAGGCAAGCATTAAAATTGAAAGTGCAAATAATTTTTTCATAATAGTGTTTGTTTTTTAGTGTTTCAAAGCTAAGTAGTTCTCTATACATAGAGATATAAAAAGTCGTTAAAATTATCCCAACTTACAGAATGTACCATAATTTCCAATTTTAGAATAAAATACTTCCAAATTATTTTATTTTGATGTATAATACATAATAATATGAAACTAATAATACCTTATATGTTTTATAATTGGAAGTATAAATGCATCTTTGCTTTTAAATTGATATAAATAGATTTGTATGTGTGGAATTGTATGTGCATTTGATGTTAAGGAAAGCACGGATGTTTTAAGGCCTCAGTTATTGGAAATGTCCAAAAAAGTAAGACATAGAGGACCAGATTGGAACGGTATTTATTCGGATGAAAAGGCCATTTTGGCCCATGAACGATTGGCTATTGTTGATCCCGCTTCGGGAAAACAGCCTCTTTTTAGTGAAGACGGGAAATTGGTTTTGGCCGCAAACGGTGAGATATATAATCATAGGGAATTGCGCAAGCAATTTGAAGGCAAGTATAATTTCCAGACAGAGTCTGATTGTGAAGTAATTCTGGCATTGTACAAAGAAAAGGGTGTTGATTTTTTAGATGAGATGAACGGTATATTCGGCTTTGCAATCTATGATGCAGAGAAAGATGAATATTTTGTTGCTCGGGATCATATGGGAATTATCCCTTTATATATGGGTTGGGACCAAAATGGCACTTTTTATGTGGCCTCAGAACTGAAGGCCTTGGAAGGTACCTGTACCAAAATAGAATTATTCCCTCCAGGACATTATTTACATAGTAGCGATGGTGAATTAAAGAAATGGTATTCCAGGGATTGGATGGATTATGAAGCGGTTAAGGAAAATGAGACCAGTATTCAGGAAATTAAAGAAGCCTTGGAAGCTGCAGTTCACAGGCAATTAATGTCTGATGTACCCTACGGTGTATTACTTTCTGGTGGACTTGATTCATCAGTTACTTCGGCAATTGCAAAAAAATATGCACAAAAACGTATAGAATCTGATGATACAGCTGATGCCTGGTGGCCACAATTGCATTCATTTTCTGTAGGCTTGGAAGGTTCGCCTGATTTAGCAGCAGCTCAAATAGTCGCTGATCATATTGGTACGGTGCACCATGAGATCAAGTTTACCATACAAGAAGGACTTGATGCCATAAAAGATGTCGTTTATAATCTGGAGACCTATGATATAACGACGATTAGGGCATCTACACCTATGTATCTCATGGCGAGGGTAATCAAGTCCATGGGAATAAAGATGGTGCTTTCTGGCGAGGGTGCGGATGAATTGTTTGGTGGTTACCTATATTTCCACAAAGCACCAAGTCCAAAAGACTTTCATGAAGAAACAGTTCGTAAGTTGGACAAATTGCATATGTATGATTGTCTTAGGGCCAACAAATCATTGGCGGCATGGGGTATTGAAGGTCGTGTGCCTTTTTTGGATAAGGAATTCATGGATGTGGCCATGCGTATTAACCCACAAGATAAAATGATCAATGGGGAACGCATGGAGAAATGGGTGGTCCGTAAGGCCTTTGAGGATATGTTGCCGGAAAGTGTGACTTGGAGACAAAAAGAGCAGTTTTCAGATGGAGTAGGTTATAGCTGGATCGATACCTTGAAAGAAGTGGTTGCTGTTGAGGTTTCCGATGAACAATTGGCAAACGCACAATTTCGTTTTCCTTTACAGACCCCTACGACAAAGGAGGAGTTTTATTATCGTTCCATTTTTGAACAACACTTCCCTTCGGATGCAGCCGCATTATGTGTGCCTCAAGAGCCTTCTGTTGCCTGTAGCACAAAGATTGCACTGGAATGGGATGAGGCATTTAAGAACATGAACGATCCTTCTGGAAGAGCAATAGCCAATGTGCATGACGATGCTTATACAAAGTAGTTCGTTGAATATAGTTTAAAGATAATTCTGTTTATCGCCTTTCTTGAGGAGTTTCAGTTTTTATTTTAATTAGTCATTAAGAAGTGCTATTCATTTAGCACTTCTTTTTTTTTGAACGCTGCATATCAAAAAAAGGAATTTTTGTAATACAAATTCCAAGCAAAAAAACAAATTCCTAAGGCTATATTTTCCACAATATTTGTTGATAACTTCATGGTTTAAAAATGGCCATAAACCTATATTTAATGGGGTATTGCTTATATTTGCAGGATTGCTGAAATTATATTGAATACAACGAATTGATTTATGAGTGAAGAACCAAAAAAAGAACAATATTCGGCCGATAGTATACAAGCTCTTGAGGGCATGGAACATGTGCGTATGCGTCCCTCAATGTATATTGGTGACATTGGAGTAAGGGGGTTGCACCACTTGGTATATGAAGTCGTGGATAACTCCATTGACGAGGCCATGGGCGGCCATTGTGATACGATTAGTGTAGTGATAAATGAAGACAATTCAATTACCACAAAAGATAATGGCCGGGGTATACCTGTTGATCTACATAAAAAAGAAGGTGTTTCAGCCTTGGAAGTTGTAATGACCAAGATTGGAGCTGGTGGTAAATTTGATAAGGATTCCTATAAAGTATCCGGTGGACTTCACGGGGTTGGGGTTTCTGTAGTAAATGCACTTTCCGACCAGCTTAGGGCAACCGTTCATAGGGATGGTAAAGTTTGGGAACAGGAATATGTAAGGGGAAAATCACTTTATCCCGTAAAGAGCATAGGCGAAACTACCGAAAGGGGTACGGTTATAACCTTTCATCCAGATGAAACCATATTTACGCAAACCATAGAATACAGTTATGAAACTTTGTCCAATAGAATGCGGGAGCTATCCTTTTTGAATAAAGGGGTCACCATTACTATTACAGATAAGCGCCAAAAAGACGAAAAAGGAGAGTTTGTTACCGAATCTTTTTATTCCGATGAAGGATTAAAGGAATTCGTTAGGTTTTTGGATAGTAATCGAGAATCGTTGATCCAGAATGTTATCTCGATGGAAGGTGAAAAGAACGATATTCCTGTTGAGGTCGCCATGATCTATAACACCAGCTATACTGAAAATCTGCATTCCTATGTAAACAATATCAACACCCATGAAGGTGGAACACATTTATCAGGATTTAGAAGAGGACTAACAAGCACTTTGAAAAAATATGCTGATGCCTCTGGAATGTTGGATAAGTTGAAGTTTGAAGTTCAGGGCGATGATTTTAGGGAAGGGTTAACGGCTATAATCTCTGTGAAGGTTGCCGAACCCCAGTTTGAAGGGCAGACGAAAACAAAGCTTGGGAATAGGGAAGTTTCTTCCGCTGTTAGTCAGGCTGTTTCAGAAATGTTGACCAATTATTTGGAAGAGCATCCAGATGATGCCAAAATCATTGTTCAAAAAGTGGTTTTAGCGGCTACGGCTCGGCATGCTGCTACCAAGGCGCGGGAAATGGTCCAGCGCAAAACGGTCATGAGTATTGGCGGATGGCCTGGACAGTTATCGGATTGCTCCGAACAAGAT
>JBATIW010000063.1:0-5563 GCA_049668005.1 Maribacter sp. | reverse complement strand
GCTTTTCAGCCATTTGTATACCTCTAAACCCGCAGTCATTTTACCAACAGCCATGTCGGTACCCACCATGAGTACGCGTGTATTGTTCAATTTACATGCGCGTGCCCTTGCAATGGCATAATCAGATCTCGGCTTACGAACATCCCAGATATGTTGATCCGCATTTTTTGGGTCTAAAAGATGTGCAAAGCGCTCATTAAGCAGGTCATGTAATCCATTAATAAGGGACATTCCCATTCTTAAGGCGGTTTCAACTGCAGGAAGCCAACTATCCGGTAATTTCCCACCCGATGGCGCCAATCCAAGGACCAGGACCTCCGCACCCATCTTATGGGCATCTTCCACTGTGGTAACAATGGGTATTTTAAAAGGTTGATGGCTTAAAACTTCGGAAACCATTTTTCCTGTAAAATCGGAGTCGATGACACAAACAATCGGGTTGTTTGAATAACGCATCACCCCATATCCCATTTTAGCAAACATGGAATCCAGATTCCCTTCCATATAAATGGCCAATTTTTTATCTTTTTTGATCATAGGCTATACTTCTTCTTTTAAAATCGCCCCATGCCCAGGCTTGCTATTCGGCATAATAATTCCATTGATCAATTGTGCCCCTGAAAAGGGATCGGGATCTAAATTAAGTTGGGAATCCAAATCAACATGGTCCATTACTCCCGTTAACGAAGCTGCTGCAGAAATAGACAATGACGATTCGCCCATACAACCGATCATGGTTTTGAGTCCATAGGCTCTAGCAGTGGCTATTATCCGAAGTGCCTCTGTCAATCCACCACATTTCATTAGTTTAAGGTTTACGCCATCAACCGCACTTGCCCATTGGGGTATATCAGTGGAAAAGCAACAGGATTCATCAACGAATATCGGCAGGGGTCGGTTTTTAAAAATAGCCGGTAAATCCTCTTCCCTACCATGAACAAGCGGTTGTTCCACATAATCAACATCCAAATCGGCCAACCATTTCATCATATGAATGGCATTGTTTACATCCCATCCGCCATTGGCATCCACACGTAGTCCGACCTTATACTTTTTAGTGCTTTCAACAACTTGCGAAAACATGGCCTTATCCGCTTCGATACCCTCATTAGACCCTAGTTTCACTTTTAAAAAACGTACACCTGTCCCATCCAATAGTATGGGGATGCGCTCCTTGACGACTGCTGGTGGATTTATTCCTATAGTCACGGAAGTGGCGACTTTCGGCAAGGGAAAACCGAACAATTGATATAAAGGTAAGTTGGCCGTTTTTGCCAATTGGTCCCATAATGCTATATCCATGGCTGCTAAAACACAGCTAGGCATATCAAAATTTCTTCCCCTGTCATAAATTTCAGTAATTGATAAATGTTCTAAACCCGTTTTGTAAAATTGCTCAAGTTGTTGTTCCGCCGCCTCAGCCGATTCATCCCCCATAGTGGATGATGGAGCCATTTCGCCCCAACCCGTAACACCGTTCCTGGTCACTGAAACAAAGAGGTTGTCCGATCCTGTAACTAGTCCACGACTAATGCGTAGCGGGAATCGTTTCTTAAGGTGGATGATTTTATAGGCTAGTTTCATAGGTTGGCTTGAAGGAGTGAATTTACAATATCCAAGGCTTGCTTTCCAAATTTTAAACAGAAGTTTAGCTGTAAAATGCGCGAAAATCTAACCTTTACTACATTTGTAATTAAATGTCCTTAAAATCACATATTTATTTTAAACTCTATAAACCCTTTGGGATGCTTAGCCAACTAATATCCAAAGAGGATCGGCAAATCCGTAACAAAAGGTTTTTGAGTGAATTATATGATTTTCCGGAAGGAATAATGCCCGTTGGTCGATTGGATGAAAAATCCGAAGGGCTTTTGCTTATGACTACCGATGGAAAATTGAGCGATGCCATTAACCGCTCTGGCGTTGAGAAAGAGTATTATGCCCAATTGGATGGAGCAATTACGTCTGAAGCCATTGAAGCTTTGAAAAATGGCATTGAAATCGGATTAGAAGGGCAACGATACGTTACAAAACCGTGTGAAGTGAATGGATTATTGAAAACTCCCAACCTTACGGAAGCAGATAAAAAAATCCGTATTGGCAGGCATCGCCCCAATTCGTGGATCAGCATCACATTGACCGAAGGTAAGTTTAGGCAGGTGCGAAAAATGACCGCTGCGGTAGGTTTTCCAACGCTACGATTGATTCGCATGCGCATTGGTGCGATACATCTTGAAAACATGAAGTCTGGTGAGGTAGTGCCCATACCACAATTGCCTCTTTAATGCATATAAATTTCGTTCCACTAAAACAGTAAATTAAAAATATGGAATTCATAAAAATATAAGTTAGTTTTAACATTATGGATTCGCAAAAGAACAGCATTAAAAAATTCGGAACTTTTGCAGGGGTCTTCACCCCTACTTTACTGACTATCCTTGGGGTTATCATGTACCTAAGGATGGGATGGGTAGTTGGTAATGCGGGACTTTTAGGGGCTTGGCTCATTATCATCATATCATTTTTGATAACATTGACCACAGCCCTATCAATGTCTGCCATAACCACCAATATACGAATAGGTGCGGGTGGTGCCTATGCTATAATTTCACAGGCCCTAGGCTTGGAAGTTGGTGGCAGTTTGGGAATACCTAGATATGTTTCCCAGGGTTTGGCGGTTACCATGTATATTTTCGGTTTCAGGGAAGGTTGGCTGGAGATTTTTCCGGAGCACAATGCCTTTCTGGTTGATATCATCGTTTTTGGAGTCTTGATTACCATTGCGTATATCAGTGCCGATTTGGCCATTAAAACGCAGTTCTTTATTATGTTGGTGATCATACTTTCACTGATTTCGATAGTTATGGCCGCCTATTACGGATCCATGGGTATTGCAACCGAAGAGGCTATTCGCTGGGGCACTTTTGAGGGCACGGCTGAAAATAACTCTGGTGGATCGGGATTTTGGATCGTATTCGCTGTTTTCTTTCCGGCATCAACAGGCATCATGGCCGGGGCCAATATGTCGGGAGAACTTAAGGATCCTCGTAAAAGTATTCCAACGGGCACGCTTTGGGCCATTGGGGTAAGTTTTGTGATTTATATGGCCTTAGCTTTTTGGTTGGCACGTTCAGCAACTGAAAATGAATTGATAAACAACTATAATATCATCATCGAGAAATCATATTTTGGCCCTTTGGTTATCGCGGGTATTCTAGGGGCAACATTCTCATCAGCCCTGGCATCCATGGTAGGTTCCTCTCGGATATTGTTTGCCATGGGCGAGCATAATGTGCTCCCCTATTCAAAATTCCTTGCAGGCCAAAGTGCTAATGGACAGCCCCGAAATGCCATGATAGTGACTGGAATAATGATTTTCGTCACCATGCTATTACGCGATTTAAATGCCGTAGCACCTTTGGTAACCCTGTTTTTCTTGATAACCTATGCCATGATCAATATAGTGGTGATCATTGAACAAAAACTGGGGCTAATAAGTTATAGGCCTGTTTTTAAGGTGCACAAATGGATTCCGTGGATCGGATTGGTTACCTCGGTCTTGGCAATGTTCATCATCAACCCTACTATAAGTCTTATTTCCATTAGTATAGTATTTGTGGTCTATTGGTTTCTATCGAAACAGAATATAGATACCCCTTTTGAAGATGTACGATCAGGGCTTTTTGTTTCTTTTGCCGAATGGGCCGCCAAACATACCTGGGGCATGAAAAGCATGCAACAAAGGGCATGGAAACCCAACCTAATGGTGCCCATTAGGGATATTAATGGAGCCAAGGGAAATTTCCAGTTTTTACGAAATATTGCGCGGCCCAAAGGATCCATAAAACTATTGGGGATTGAGCCCAGTTCTGAGGACGGTATTCTTGTCAAGGAGCTAGAAGTACTCTCAGAATCGTTTAGAAGCAAGGGCGTTTTCTCATCATGGACGGTCATCAATAGTACTGATTTTGCCCGAGGGGTCAATTATGGGAACCAAGCTTTGCGAGGGGCTTTCTTTAGACCCAATATTGTGTTTCTCAACCTACAGCAACACGATGATTATGAAACAGAAATAAGACCTGTCATCAAGGAAAGTATACGTTTGGAGATCGGTGTATTGCTCTATTCCTCGCATGCGACCGCATTATTGGGTAAAAGAAATATGATCAATGTTTGGGTGAGCGACAGAACCGATAATTGGAGCCTGGGTTGGGATATTGGCAATTTGGATCTGTCAACACTTATTGCCTATAAACTTAAAAAGAATTGGGAGGCCACCATTCGATTGATTATCGTTATCCGCGATGAAAAGGAAAAAGGCAATGCCGATCAATTCTTGAAATCCTTGATCAATCTTGCCCGGCTGCCCGAAACGCTCACCGAGGTACATGTAGGTAATTTCATGGAAATCGTGGGTCATGCCCCATCGGCGGACTTGAATATTTTTGGTATGGATGAAAACTTAAAATTCGATTTTGTCAAAAGCATGACCCTAAAAACAGGGAGTTCCTGTCTTTTTGTAAAGGACTCTGGTCATGAAAGTATCTTGGCCTAAAAGTAGTGGGCACTAACCCTTAGTACTTTAGACCAAATTAGTTTCGCTTATTAAACTAGCTGTGTCAATGCTATTTATATAATACATCTTCATCATACCCCTGTTTTTAACCTCTATTTTTCCACGATACTCGCATTCGGCATCCTCTTTTATCAAGGAATAGGTGTTTTCTGAGATATTAATACGACCAGGTTCTGACATCGATTCCATTCGGGAGGCGACATTAACGGTATCACCCCAAATATCATAGGAGAATTTTTTACTGCCTACCACGCCTGCCACAACCTTACCTGTATTGATCCCTACACGGATATCGAAATAAATTTGACCTTCCTGTGCATTTTGCTTTGCCTCATTTACAAAATCGATGATTTCGAATGCTGCCAGTACCATTTTATAAGCATGGTCATTGGTTTGGTATGGTAGGCCGCCAGCACACATATACGAATCACCAATGGTTTTTATTTTTTCCAAGCCGTACTTTTGCATGATATCATCGAATTTGGAAAAGTAAACCCCAACGGTTTCCACTAATTTTTTAGGATCCAAATTTTCTGAGTAATGGGTAAACCCTTTAAAGTCTGTAAACAAAACTGTGACAGATTCGAATTTTTTGGCCTCTACCTTGCCATATTTCTTTAATTCGGCTGCAGTTTCCTCAGGGAGTATATTGAGCAACAAACTATCTGAGCGATCCCGTTCGTTTTCAATGATCTGTTTGGTCTTTCGTATGAACAGATTACGCCTATACAACCCAAAGGCCAGGAGACCTATTAAAAACAAGGCAATGGCGGTCCCGATCATAATATTGCGTTGGTTTTTATTTCTTTGCTCCGCGAGATTCAACTCTATTTGCCTTCTGGCAACCTCTTGGTTAGCCATATTCTGAACCTGGGTAATATTACGTACACTGTCTTTAAATGTGATGTGGTTTTTATACAATTTAAAGGATTCTGCCACATTACCCCGCTTTTCATGAAGTTCTGACAGTTTTAAATAGGCACCACT
>JBATIW010000062.1:0-10549 GCA_049668005.1 Maribacter sp. | reverse complement strand
AAATATAAAAATTGAACATGGTACCTACATTTTTGATTTGGGAACCCCTGAGACAATATTGAAAGGGGTTAAATTCAACAAACCCGGAAAGCACAATTTGCTCAATGGACTTGTGGCTTTTGCAATGGCGATAGAAGCTGGTTCCCCACCCTATCGCCTAGCTGAAGCACTGGAAACATTTAAAGGGGTACAAAGAAGATTTTCATATAAGATCAAAGAGGACGAATTTATTTTTATAGATGATTATGCACATCATCCTACAGAGATAAATGCAGTCTATGATGCCATTTCAGAAATGCATCCTAACAAAAAGGTGCTTGCAGTTTTTCAGCCCCACTTATTTTCAAGAACTAGGGATTTTGCAGAAGAATTTGCCAAGAGTCTATCAAAATTTGATGGTATTCTGTTGTTGGACATCTATCCAGCCAGGGAACAACCAATGCTAGGAATCACATCGTCTTGGCTGCTGGGTAAAATTAAAAATCCGAATAAAAAATTAATTACAAAGTCAAACATAATCAAGGAAATAAAAGCGCAAAACCCTGATGTTCTGGTAACCATGGGGGCAGGCGATATAGGTTTGGAAGTATCAGGAATAAAAAAAGAATTTGAATATGCGAATTAATTGGAACTACATCAAAATGATTGCGCTATTGCTATCAATTAGTGCGCTATACGCGTTTTCTAACTATAGAAGCGAAGGAAAAAGTGCTAAAAGGTTGAATATTGAATTCATTGGGGATCAGAACCTTTTCATCACAGAAGGCATGGTTAATAAATTGTTAATACAAAGTTATGGACCATTGACAAATGTGCCCAAAGAAAAATTAGATTTGAATACTATAGAGAAGGTCTTAGAGGCCAATGAAATGGTGAAAAGTGCCCAAGTGTATCTTACTGTGAATGGTGAGCTTACGTCGAAAATCGTGCAACGCAAGCCAATCGGACGAATTGAGGGGAATACTAAATATTATCTGGATGATGAAGGATCAAGTATGCCATTATCCATGAGTCATTCTGCCAGAGTTCCAATTATCACTGGTAAGATAACGGGTAAAAGTCTTGAGGATGTTTATGAGATTTTAAAATACATAAACAAAGATGATTTCTTGCGGAAAAATGTGATTGGTATCCATATTGAGGATGATGCGAAGTACCAATTGAAGTTTAGAATGGAACAGTTTGTTGTGCATTTGGGAGGAGTAGATAATCTCGATGAGAAATTCAACAACTTCAAGGCATTTTATACAAAGGCAAACAAGGATGAGACCTTGGAAGAATATAATGTAGTAAGCTTAGAGTTCAACAATCAAGTAGTGTGCACCAAAATATAATATAGAAAATGGAACAAGATAATTATTCAGTTGGTTTAGATATCGGAACTACGAAAATCGTTGCCATAATCGGCAAGGAAAATGAATATGGGAAGATCGAAATACTCGGTATTGGTAGGTCAAAAAGTTTAGGTGTACACAGGGGTGTTGTCAATAATATTACACAAACAATTCAATCTATCCAACAAGCCGTTGAAGAGGCGGAGATAAATTCCGGCTTAAAAATAGGTTCCGTTGTTGTGGGTATTGCAGGGCAACATATACGTAGCTTACAACATAGCGATTATATCACAAGAGCGGATGCTGAAGAGGTTATCAATGAGGATGATTTGGATAGGCTATGCAATCAAGTTTACAAACTTGTAATGCTTCCTGGTGAAGAAATCATCCACGTTTTACCGCAGGAATATAAAGTTGATGGGCAAGCTGAGATCAAAGAACCCATAGGAATGTATGGCGGCAGACTGGAAGCGAATTTCCATGTGGTGGTGGGTCAGGTATCCTCGATTAAAAATGTGGGGAGATGTATTAAAAGCGCCGGTTTGGATTTGGGAAATATTACACTTGAACCCTTGGCATCTTCAGATGCAGTATTGAGCCAGGAAGAAAAAGAAGCCGGTGTTGCATTGATTGATATAGGAGGCGGCACCACGGATCTGGCCATTTTCAAAGATGGTATTATTAGGCATACAGCCGTAATTCCATTTGGAGGAGGTGTTATTACTGAGGACATTAAAGAAGGCTGCTCTATTATTGAAAAGCAGGCAGAACTATTGAAAATAAAATTCGGATCAGCTTGGCCAGGTGAAAACAAGGATAATGAGATTGTCTCAATACCTGGATTAAGAGGGCGTGACCCAAAGGAAATCACCCTTAAAAACCTATCGAAGATAATTCATGCAAGGGTTGTGGAAATTATTGAACAGGTATATGTGGAAATCAAGAATTACGGGCACGAAGAGCAAAAGAAGAAATTGATCGCCGGTATTGTTTTGACTGGTGGAGGTAGTCAACTAAATCACCTTAAGCAATTGGTGGAATACATTACCGGAATGGATACTAGAATAGGATATCCTAATGAGCACTTGGCGGGAGATACTGATGAAGCTGTGGCTAGTCCTTTATATGCCACTGCAGTTGGTCTTCTTATGAATGCAGTCAAGAATAATGGTAAGGAGATACATATGGATGAAGATGAAGGGGAACTTGAGGAAATGGTATATGCCGAACAAGGAAAGGCTAAAATGAAAGAAGAAAACCAAAGAGGTGAGCGAAAAACAGTATTTGATAAATGGTCTGAAAAGTTGAAAGATTTTTTGGATAACGCGGAATAGCGTAGATATTTAAAACACTATAAAACCAGTAATATAAACAGTATGAGCAAGAACACTGAAATTGAGAGTATCGCTTTTGATTTGCCTAAGAATCAAAGCAACGTTATAAAGGTCATTGGTGTAGGTGGCGGCGGAAGCAATGCCATTAACCACATGTTCCAGGCAGGAATCAACGGAGTTGACTTTATTGTCTGCAATACAGACTCACAAGCTTTGGATAACAGTCCAGTTCCCAATAAAATACAATTAGGCGTATCACTTACAGAAGGTTTAGGCGCTGGTGCAAATCCTGAGGTTGGTGAACAGGCGGCTATCGAAAGTATGGAGGATATAAAATCCATGCTGGATTCTACTACGAAAATGATTTTCATTACTGCTGGAATGGGCGGGGGAACAGGTACTGGTGCTGCTCCGGTTATTGCTAAACAAGCAAAAGAGATGGATGTCCTTACAGTGGGGATTGTTACCATGCCTTTTCAATTCGAGGGTAAGATGCGCTGTGAACAAGCACAATTAGGTATTGAAAAGCTGCGTGCCAATGTTGACTCGCTCATAGTCATAAATAATAATAAATTAAGGGAAGTTTACGGTAATTTAGGATTTAAGGCCGGTTTCTCAAAAGCAGACGAAGTCTTGGCAACAGCCGCACGTGGTATTGCCGAGGTAATTACCCACCATTATACACAAAACATAGATTTACGTGATGCTAAAACAGTACTTTCAAATAGTGGTACTGCGATTATGGGTTCTGCCATGGCATCTGGTTCTTCACGTGCCAATGAGGCCATTATGAAGGCTTTGGATTCGCCACTTTTAAACGATAATAAAATCTCAGGTGCTAAGAACGTATTGTTGTTGATTGTTTCTGGATCACAGGAAATCACAATTGACGAAATCGGTGAGATCAATGATCATATTCAAGCTGAAGCTGGTCATGGTGCTAACATTATTATGGGTGTTGGTGAAGATGATACTTTAGGAGAGGCGATTGCTGTAACGGTTATCGCGACGGGTTTCAATATGGACCAACAGGATGATATTGTCAATACAGAATCCAAAAAAATAATCCACACACTTGAAGAGGAGCAAAAAGCAGAACAAGATTTAACTCCACCACATATAGTTCCGCAGAATATTGTACATCAGTTGGTTGAGGTGGAAACTGAAAATACCGAACCGGAATTTATAGCTGAAATTGAGGAATTGGATAGTTTAGATTTGATTCCAACGACCAATTATATTAAGAACTTCAATGTTTTTTATGAGGAAGTAATTGCAGAGCATGTTTCAGAAGATGATTTCGTGATATTCGATGCTAAGGAAACTTTGGAGGATATAGAGGTTATAGATCCAGAAGTTGTGTCTTCAAAGAAGGACGATGAAGACCAATTCGCCATAAGTTTTGACATGCCTTTGGCAAGTTCAAGTGAAGAGGAGGAAAATACGAATGTTATTACCTTTAATTTGGATGATGATGTCAAGGATATTGACGTTAACGAACATGTAGAGGTAATCCCTGTCTTAGAATATAATAAAGAAGGAGAGACTCGCTATAGCTTGGATGATTATATGGAGTTGGAAAACAAATTGACCGGGGCTAAATCAAAGGCCGAGGAATTTGATCCCAAGATAATAGAGGATGAATTAATTTTCGAAAAGAAAACCTTGGATACAGAAGGGTCAGAAACTGCGACTGCAACAGCACAGGAGGTTGATCCGATGGATAGCCCTATAGAGGAGCTGTTGAAGGAAAGGGCTGATGAGCGAAGAAAAAAGTTAAAAGATTTCAACTACAAGTTTCAAAATAGTCTTGGTAATATAGATGAAATTGAAAAAGAACCTGCGTACAAACGCCAAGGAATAGACTTGGAAGAAAACCCAGCGCAGAATAAAGTATCAAGAACTACTTTGAGTGAGGATAGCAACGATGAGATTCAGTTGCGTTCCAATAACTCATTTTTGCATGATAACGTGGATTGACCACTCGTTGAACAACCTGCTTTAAACCCGAAAATAGAAACTATTTTCGGGTTTATTTTTTATCTTCGTTGTTCTAAAATCATCATGTTATGAGCTTACAGAATCAGGTAATGGAACAAATTAAAACAGCCATGAAAGCTAAGGATACTGTTGCCTTAGAATCATTAAGAGCAATAAAATCAGCTTTGTTATTGGCACAAACCAGTGGTAAAGGCGGTGATTTATCTGAAGATGATGAAGTAAAATTGATCCAGAAATTGGTTAAACAGCGTAAAGATAGTGCTGCTATATTTTCGGAGCAGGGTAGGGAAGACCTAGCATCCCCAGAATTGGCACAAGTTGCAATTATTGAACAATTCTTACCCGAACAATTGACCGAGGAAGAAATTGAGAAAGTAGTCGTGCAAACCATAGATGCTATAGGAGCAGATGGTATGAAGGATATGGGTAAAGTTATGGGCATGGTCTCAAAGGAACTGGCTGGACAAGCGGACGGGAAAACCATATCTACCATTGTGAAAAATAAGCTGTCCTAATGTGGTTGGAAAATATTGATAGCTTTTTCTAAAGATTATGGATAAGGGAAAAATTCTGGAATTACTGAATTCTGAAATCGTTAAGACAGAGGAACAGGTAGTTAGATATGAGGATTTGGCCCAGCCCATATCACCCGATAATGCTATTGGCAGGGTTTCTAGAATGGATGCCATAAATAACAAAAGCATTGTTGATGCAGCATTACGAAAAGCTAAAGAACGTTTAAATGGCTTGAAATCAAATTTGGATAAATTGGATAGTAACGATTTTGGTGTATGTGTCAAGTGCAAAAATAATATTCCAATAGAACGTATTTTATTAGCGCCACAAAGTTCTTTTTGTGTAAATTGCGCTCGATAATTTAGGCCTCGTGGCGCAACTGAATACCCGCCCGCACCGAACTTCGTTCGGAACGTTCGGGCGGGGCGCATCGGAATTGTAAAGTAATGTTTAAGGTTTATGTGATTTATAGTTTAA
This sequence comes from Maribacter sp., assembly GCA_049668005.1. Taxonomy (GTDB): domain Bacteria; phylum Bacteroidota; class Bacteroidia; order Flavobacteriales; family Flavobacteriaceae; genus Maribacter_A. Next base: position 4,887 of record JBATIW010000062.1, on the reverse strand, counting down.
ATTTTGATAGATATTATATCGGTATTTCAAATAATTTAGATAATCGTATTATTCAGCATAATTCGGGAAAAACAAGGTCCACAAAAGCCTTTATTCCTTGGAAAGTAGTTTATACCGAGGAATATAAAACAAGACTTGAAGCTAGAAATAGAGAGAAGTATTTAAAATCGGCAGCAGGGAGAAGATGGAGAAAAATAAATATAGGGCCCCGTGGCGCAACTGAATAGCGCATCAGATTTCGGCTCTGAGGGTTGGGGGTTTGAATCCCTCCGGGGTCACGAATAAGTCAACAAAAGTTGAAAACGAAGCAAGCTAAAAAACATAGCTTGCTTTTGTTTTTTAGTTAGTGGAGTTTTCTTTTGTTGACTTTCAAGGCGCGAGTGCACCGAAACCTTGTGTAAAGGTGCGGAGCCTTGTAGGGAAGGGCAGTGGCCAATCCCTCTGGGGTCACTTAAATACAGATTTTGTAAAACAATGACTTTTTGTTTTGTAAATGCTTTGTAGCGCCTATGCGAGATCAAGGGAAATGTCCTTGAAGCATTGGGAAGGTCGTGAGTACCTGTTTTTATTGAACATTATACCCCGCAATGGTTATATCAAATTTATAAACTTGTATATTACATCTAATTAAATGTTTATTTAAACATTTTTTGACAAAACCATATAAGTAGGTAATATGCTTCATAGTACCTCCGCTGGTTTAAGAATAGTTAAGTAAATAGATTAAGATTTACGGAATGAAAAAAATATTGATTTGGTCTATTACCGCTGCACTTGCAGGATTTCTTTTTGGTTTCGATACTGTAGTGATCTCCGGGGCCGATAAAAAACTTCAACTTTTATGGGGCTCATCAGATGTATTTCATGGAGTCGTGGTAATTGGTATGGCCTTATGGGGTACAGTGATAGGTGCATTGTTAGGGGGGATACCAACGAATAGGATCGGACGGAAAAATACCTTGGTTTGGATAGGTATTTTTTATACAGTATCTGCTTTGGGTTCGGCTTTTGCCAACGACCCAATCACCTTTGCCGTTTTTAGATTTATAGGAGGCCTGGGAGTAGGTGCATCTACCATTGCCGCACCCGCTTATATCTCTGAAATCGCACCTGCTAAGGATAGGGGTAAATTAGTGGGGTTATATCAATTCAATATTGTATTTGGAATATTGATCGCCTTTTTTTCTAACTATTTATTAAATGGTATAGGTGAAAATGCATGGCGTTGGATGGTGGGTGTTGAGGCAATCCCCGCCGTTTTATATACTGTATTTGCAATTACCATACCTAAAAGTCCAAGATGGCTGCTTACCAAATTCAGAAATAGCGAAGCTAAAACTGTTCTCCGGTTAATCAATCCGGATCAGGATTCAGAAAAATTGATGATGGAGATTAAGGATGAAATGGAAAATACCGTACCTCATGAGAATATTTTTATTAAAAAATATCGATTTCCCTTAATACTGGCATTTTGCATCGCGTTCTTCAACCAACTATCGGGCATAAATGCATTCTTATACTATGCACCCAGAATATTGACTGAGGCCGGTCTTGCAGAAAGTTCAGCACTTCTTAGTAGTATTGGTATTGGGGTAACCAATATGCTTTTTACCCTTTTGGGGATATACCTGATAGATAGAGTTGGGAGAAAGCAACTAATGTATGCGGGTTCTATTGGATATATATTGTCACTGTCTTTGGTGGCTTGTGCTTTTTTCTTTAATTGGACTGGTATGGCCATGCCTATATTTTTATTCATGTTCATTGCTGCACATGCTATTGGTCAGGGTACCGTGATATGGGTGTTCATATCCGAAATATTCCCGAACCATTTAAGGGGTTCTGGACAGTCATTCGGTAGTTCCGTACATTGGATTTTGGCTGCAGTAGTACCCTCTTTGATACCTGTATTATTTGCCACTATTGGTGCAGGAATCGTATTTGCTTTCTTCGCCTTTATGATGGTATTGCAACTACTTTTCGTCGCTTTTGTTATGCCGGAGACCAAAGGAATATCCTTGGAGGAACTTAGTAAAATTTTGATTAAAGAAAAGAAGTGAAATTTTATTGGTAATAACCTAGCAAATAAATCAATAAATCCTACGTTCTTTTAGTGTTAACCCCATATCCAGAACTATATGACACCTACTTATCAAAAGACAGTGGCTACCACTGTACAATCATTCTTTTTTGTTTTTTTTGTAATTCTATCTTCATGTAGCAAAGATGATGTTGAAGATATCATAGATAATGAAATCAATGAAGAAAAAGAGCTTTCTATTACTCCAGATGAAGCTGAATTGGCCAGTGATTTTATACTTGATGAAAGCAATCGGGTTGTCAATTATATTTTGCCGAAAAGTGAATATGATAAATATTTGGAAGATGAAGGTGATTTCTCTTTAATTTCAAACAAGGTTTATGAATACTTTAAGGATGATTTTGATTTTATTTTTGTGTTATCGAACGAAGATGAGGTTCCTCAAGATTTGTACTATGGGATTTCGTACAAAGTACAGAATCATGTTGAAGGTATAGGCTCCGGAATCTATAATGGGGCTGCCGCTTATGGTTCTGGAGGTCGTCTAAAAAGTGTGATTCATTTACCTGTGCCAAGTCTTATTGTCAATGGACCGTTTTTACATGAGATCATGCATTACTGGGGGAACCAAGGTTTTATTCCAACTACGGTCGGTGGGCATTGGGGATATGCTAATGTTGGTGGACAACTTGGTGGTTTTGATGAGGTTGTTGCCCTAGGCAATAATACTTTTCAAGGCAAAATGCAAGATGAAAACGGATTTGGGACTTTTGCCAATGGAGGAAATTCAGTACCCTACGGAAACTTGGAACTTTACCTTATGGGCTTGATAGGCGAAGGTGAACTTCATGATGTTCAATATGCCGAAAATCCTGAGTCGCAAGGTTCAGGCAAATTTACAGCTGATCAAATCATTACCTTAACCCCATCACAATTAATAACTGAGCATGGCAGTCGTATACCATCTGTTGAAAATTCCCAAAAAGAATTCAATGCAATAACAGTGGTTCTTTCATATGAGAAAATGCCTGACAATGCTTTGGCCACTATAAGTACGAATCTTGAAAATTTTACACGTAAATCTGCTCCTGATAGCTCATGGAACGGCTTATTCAACTTTTGGCAAGCTACGCAGGAAAAGGCATCACTTAAAATTCAATTGTCCGCGGTAAACGTGAAGTAGATTTATTGGGTTTGGTTAAAAAAACATATGACATGCAATAAAGGCCATTACGGAGGGCCAATCCCGGATTATAGCCCTTCTATATTTTAAACCGAATGCCACTTCTAAAATAATAGATGTTGCTTTTGGTTACCGAGATGACCGTATTGTTCTTTCTATCCTTAAGTTTAGCACTACTACTCATAATATGGGCAATATTGAAATAAAGTTCTATATGATCGGTGAATTTGTATTCATAGCGTAGACCTCCAATGATAATCACCATATTTGCCTTATCCGCCAATTTATCCCCATTGACCAGCAAACCTCCCTGAATATTGGATGTAAACCCATCTAGTTCGGCAATTAACTTGAATCTTGATTTTTTGGAAAGATGATATTGCAAATTGGACTTTGGAATACCAAATTTATAGGACCAATTAGGATGAAATTTTCTATAGTAACTTATAAAAGGTATAGGGAAAGGAATACCCCTATTGCCCGAATATGAAATCCCCAGAATAAGTTGATATGGGTTTTTTACATTCCCGTCATTTTTTTTGTTCTTTATAAAAACAATATCCCCTGAAAAAACCACATCTTCGAAAGATAGTTCCTTGACAAGATTAGAACTGAAACCTGGTGTAAACCGGGCACCAAAACGCCAATCTTCATTCATTTTGAAGGTATACCCAATGTTGAGGTCCAATAATTGGAAGTCTTCAATAGCATCAATATCAAATGCATCGATGTTGTTATCAAAGGAAAGTTCAATTTTACTGTAATCCAATCCGATCAGGAAAAAGCTCCCTTCATTGACCTTAATTGGAAAGTTGAATAAGCCTCTTAACCTATCATAACCAACATCGGAAGTTCCTTTGGGCAGTTTGGTATAGTCTATCTTGGCAAGATCTGATAATTGTGCACAGCTAATTATTGAAAAATGAAATAGAACCAATATGCTGAAGATTCTTTTAGGAGCGATCCAATTTGGTTTCATCAAGTTACGGGTATATTTTTTTTACCAAAACGCTAAGGCCCAATCCTTTCATTATTATTGAAAAAAGCATAATAGTATACCCCATATTTAGGATTTTTTTGAAGAAGTAGTATCTAATAGGTTCAATGCCAAAACTACTAAATATTCTGCTCTTAATCTGTCGGAGTTAAGAGAGATAGAAATTAAGTGGAGTATTTTCCACTTCATTAAATAAGGCCTGCATCGGTAATGATTTCCAAAAGACCTGGGCCTGGTTGCTCAAATAATTCCTGCATAGCAGTTTGAAGATTACGCTCCTTTTCAACGCGTTTGCCCCAAGCTCCACAAGAAATGGCATATTCACTAAAATTAGGGTTTGAAAGTGATGTCTTCCATACATCGAATTCCCCTGCGCGTTGCTCTTTGGAAATTTTACCCAATTCATGGTTGTTCAAAACAATCAATTTTACGGGCATATTATATTTTACCAAAGTGGTTATTTCTGCGAGATATTGGCATAATCCGCCATCACCTGCTACGGCCACTACAGGCCGTGAATCACCAACCGCTGCCCAAGCGCCCATTGCAGCAGGCAGCGCAAATCCTATGGAACCCAGATATCCCGACATTAAAAAGTCTTGCTCTTGAGGTTCAAAATAGCGTCCAAAAGAGTAGGCATTATTACCAACATCTACACACATTACA
>JBATIW010000061.1:0-6377 GCA_049668005.1 Maribacter sp. | reverse complement strand
ATCAGGTTACGAAAGCCTTTCGAAGGCTGAAAAGGACTTTTTGTTCAAGGCAGGAAAAGAAGATTGATCAAGTGAAGCAGCTATCCATAGGGAACAAATTTATTTTTTTCATCAATATTGTCGTTGCCATATTCCTTCTAATGGCCTGTGCAGGGCCAATAGTACCAGCGCATATTTTTCCTTTTTTACCATTTTTATCAATATCCGTACCTGTATTGATACTCATCAATTTGTTATTTCTTGGGTATTGGCTGTTTAGCAGGAAAAAGCAATTTTTACTTTCATTTTGCACATTGATCATTGGATACTTTTTTTTGGATTCATTTTTCTATTTGAATTTTTCCACAGCACGCATTTTAGACGAAGACCTTAGTATTATGAGTTATAATACTAATTTTTTCAACAATTACTATCGGAATGATACCACTGTAGGAGAAAGAATTGTGACATTCGTAAAGGACAATGACCCTGATATTCTTTGTTTTCAGGAATTTAGTGAAACCGGAGTCAATAAATTCAAATACTATCCATTTAAGTATGTTACACCTTTTTCTAGAGAAAGAAGTATCCAGGCCATATATACAAAATATCCAATAATTGCCAATGGCTCTTTGGATTTTCCCAATACTGGCAACAATGCCATATATGCTGATATTGTAATTAAAAAGGATACGATAAGGGTTTACAATGTTCATCTCCAATCATTGAAAATTAGACCAGGATCCTTCAAACGGGAAACACCTCAAAGATTATTTAAAAGATTGGGTGATTCCTTTATAAAACAACGTCAGCAGGCAGAACTAATAATTGCCCATTCCAAGGATTCGCCGTACAGACAAATTATTTGTGCCGATATGAATAATACCCAATATTCGAATGTTTTTCATGAAATTAAGGGGGATATGCTGGATACCTTTAAGGAAAAAGGAAAAGGCTATGGGAGCACCTATATTTTTAAATTCCTGCCAATTAGAATTGATTTTATTTTGATGGACAAGAGTATTGAAATAAAGGCCCATAGGAACTTTGATGAAAAATTGTCGGATCATTATGCCATCATGGCCTCATTTCGATTGAAGGAATAACATGCCACAATCCACGGCGTCTGCCAGTATGTGAATCAACAGTGCAATCCCAAGAATTCGGGTTTTCGTAAAAAACAAAAACAAAGTGTATATGACAATAGCCCAATAACTATGCAATGGGTGAAAATTAATGCTGCATCGGTTGGGGTCAAAAATTGGGGTGACTAAAAGATGGTCAACATCAATCAATATTCCTAAAAGTAATATAATGGCTATTTTAAAACTTTGCCCTTTAAAAAAGTACAGGGCACTAAATATGGGAACTATGAAATGAATGCCATAATGTAGGAAGATCCTAAGCATTGGTAGAACTCAAATTAATTTTTTTCAAATACGACAAAGCATTGGTTCCCTCATTGAACAAAAGGTCCAAAATACTTGTGTTCATTATAAACCTGTGTCTATCTCCAAACACTTGAACATACTCCTGCTGCTCAAATTCTTGCTCGTTTTTACATCTAACCAAAAATCGAGTATCCAGTATATTCCGAGGCAAATCAACTTGAAATTTTTGTGTCTTTTCCATTGGCATTTCAATTTGGAGACAATCGAGGATAACCTCAATTGTTCTGAAGTTAAAGTCCATTAGCAACTCATACCTTTTTTCAAATAATGGGGCAATTTCATCTTCATAATACTCAAAGTAAGGAGATGTTCGATAAGCGGTTTGTAATGTACGCCAATGTTGTCGTTGCCATTGATAATCGTTCTCAAGCATAACATCCTTGTATTTTTGCCTCCCCTGGTCGCCCCCAACATGTTTTATGGGAATACTAAGTATATGCTTGCCTTGATCAGTACATATATAGCAACGGTTTCGATAGGTTTGTTTTTGATAATTATCCGCAACTTCCCAAATGATTTCATTCTGTACCAAACTGGCCATGGTGGCAATGTTGGGGAAGTATGTTGGGTGGAGTAGAAGTTTCACTTTAGTTCATAGGATTACTTTATTGATACTTTTAAATTACTTTGAACTATCGGTCTTTTTCTTTTTTCTTCTAAAAAAATCAAAGGCGAACCATCCAGCTAGGGCAATAAGAAAGTATTTGAAGTATGAAATAGGTTCTCCGTTTCCATGGACAGTGGTGAAAACACGATCCCATCTAATTTCCCAATTTCGCCACCCCGCTTTAAAATTATCTATACTCATCCAAATAAAGATCGGTGTACCAACAATATGGTTTTCAGGTACAAAACCCCATGTTCTGCTATCTTCAGAATGGTCGCGGTTGTCGCCCATCATCCAATAGTAATCCTGTTTAAAGGTATAGGTCTCGGTTAGGTCGCCATTAATACTGATCTGATTGCCATTGACCGCAATCACATTGCCTTCATAATCCTTGATTATTTTCTTATAGACTGGTAACACCTCCAAATTCAAGGGCACAGTCTTACCTTTTTCGGGAATGTATATAGGGCCAAAATTATCATTATTCCATGCGTATGAGTTATGCTGTGGAAAAATATTGTATCCTTTTTCACCCTTTGGTTCAAGCGTTTTTACTACGGAATCAATGGCTGCATTATTATTTAATTTTTCAGCTAAATCGTCAGTTATTGTCAGCGATCGCCGTCTATCAGTTTGTTCTTTTAGGGATAACCCAGCACTTCTTATGGCTTTTGTGGGTATGCCCAAATAATTGGTGATAAGTTCAATATTTCCTGAGTTTCCCCTTCGGCTCCCCAGTAGATATTTACTTATTTGATCAAATTGATTTTGGTTCAATTGTGAGGTGATATAGATTCTATTAAAATCAGTAACTCCCAGTTCTTTAAGCAATTTTGAGGAAACCCCTTTTTGGGAATAAGCCATATAATCATACTGGGGCATGGCCCTATCAGGAAGAATAGTTTGCCGCCCATTTATGTGAACGTAACCATTGATAACAGCTAAAGAATCACCAGGAACACCGACACAGCGTTTCACATAATTCGATTTTTTGTCAATTGGCTTTTTAACACCCTTTTCTTTTTTGAAGAAAACACGAACGGTATCGGCAGGCCAACTAAAAACCACAATTTCATTCCTTTTTATTTTTTTGAATCCTGGTAATCTGAAATAGGGCAATTGTGGTTTGTTTAAATAAGATCGTATTCCAAGTCCAGGAATGGTATCATGAACCATAGGAGCTGCTACTGTTGTCATTGGTGTCCGTGCTCCATAATGAAATTTGCTTACAAACAGAAAATCACCAATGCGCAAGGTTTTTTCCAATGATCCAGTAGGAATGACATAGGGTTGAATAAAATAGGTATGCACCAAAGTTGCCGCTACAATGGCAAACACTATAGAGCTTACCCATTCTCCCATGGCAGTCTTGGGATGCAAGCTACGTTCTTCAATATATTTTACATCCAAGGCATAATTTACATAATAAACATAAAAGCCAAGGGTCAATACGACTAGCCAAGACTCCATGAGATTATTTCTGCCAAAACTTCGAATGGTCTCGACCCAAATGACCGGGAACATCAATAAATTGATGATAGGAATAAATAGTAAGAACACCCACCATTTTGGTCGGTTGATTATTTGCATTAGAACAATTGCATTGTAAATGGGTATTGCAGCTTCCCATGCCTTTCTTCCTGCTTTTACGTACAATTTCCAAGTTCCTAAAAAATGGATGACTTGAATAATCAGAATAAAAATAATCCACTGAGTACCGTTCATGTAAGCTTCTTATTAAGGTTTGAATAAACCGTTATTTTGTTGAAATCTAGTTCAATTGCTACGCAATTAAGTGCTTTTATGTCTTATTTATTGTATTCGTTAACCAAGGTTTAACACATCGCGCATTGAAAAAACCCCGGTTTTACCGATAATCCATTCCGCAGCAATAACCGCACCTAGGGCAAATCCTTCTCGATTATGTGCTGTGTGTTTAATTTCAATGCTATCCACTTTACTTTCGTAATCAACAATATGGGTTCCTGGGACAGCATCCAATCTTTTAGAATGGATGGTTATTTCATCTTCATTACCTTGACCAAGGCTCCAATCTTTGTATTTTGAATTTGCAATGACACCCTCTGCCAAAGTTATGGCGGTTCCACTAGGCGCATCCAATTTTTGGGTATGGTGTATTTCTTCCATACTCACTTTATATTGCTCCAAATTTTTCATCATCTTGGCAAGATGTTCATTCAGTTCAAAAAAGATATTCACGCCTAAGCTGTAGTTGGATGCATATATAAAAGCGCCATCATGTTCCTTGCAAAATGATACAGCATTGTTATAATCATGAAGCCAACCTGTTGTTCCCGATATGATTGGAACTCTATTTTTAATGCATTGATTAATATTGTTGTACGCAGCAGTAGGCATGCTGAAATCAATGGCAACATCCATTTCTGAAAAATCAATTTCCGTGGTATCCACATCTATTTTGGCCACTATATTGTGACCTCTTTCCAAGGCAGTTTGTTCAATCATTTTACCCATTTTACCGTATCCGAACAAGGCTATATTCATTCTGCTAAAATTTAATAGTGAATGCAATCCCGTAATTAGGATTATTGGTAATTGGATTTAGATCTAAATAGGGCTTAAAATCCATACTTAAATCCTCATCTATATTGAATTGCTTCAAATGTGCGTCAACATTGGCATCAATAATATTAAGGGCATACATGGCGATTGTAATAACCAAAGCCAAATCCCGATCTCGCTGATAGTTTTCTTGTTGCCGCTCTAAATCATCTGTATCCAAATCCGGGAGGGCGCCTTCAGCATTATCCCCATTGATATCATAAAACTCATCATCTGTAAACCCTGCCTGCCTGCTTTTGAAGGCCGTTCTAAAACGGTCGTATAGATCATCATTATAGGTGTAGGCATAAACACCTGTGCCAATCACGGCATAGACAATGGGGACTTTCCAGTAACGCTTATTGTAAATCTGTCCAAGACCAGGTAATACAGCAGAATAAAATGCCGCTTTGCTCGGTCCCAAAGGATTGATCTTCTTTCTTTTTTCAAAAATGGAATCCTCTATAACGATACCTTCCCGTTTCAAATCAGTTTTTAATGAATCCTTTGCAGTTTGTCTTGGTTCTATCTCCTGAGCTGAAGAAATCCAATTAGAAAGAATGGAAAAAACGAATGCTATGAGGTACCTATTCACCTACGATTAATTTTTTAATTCGATTGAATTCATCTTCGGAATTGAACGGAATTGTAATTTTACCTTTCCCAACATCAGAGGCGTTTACAGTCACTTTCACAGACAGATGATCAGTGAGTTGAGTCGATGCTTTTTTGGCAAAAACAGGGGAAGTACTGCTTTTCTTTGCTCCCTGAGGAATTGTACTTGACTCATGATACGCCTTAACAGCACGTTCAGTTTCACGAACGGATAAGTTTTCGCCAATAATCTTCTCATAGAGCGAAATTTGGTCTTCTTTCTTTTCAATATTCACCAATGTTCTCCCGTGCCCCATACTAACAAAACCATCGCGAATACCAGTTTGGATTATAGGGTCTAATCGCAATAAACGCATATAATTGGTTATGGTTGACCTTTTTTTGCCTACTCGCTCACTTAACTTTTCTTGGGTAAGCTGAATTTCATCGATCAATCTTTGATATGAGAGTGCTATCTCAATAGGGTCAAGGTCTTGCCGCTGAATATTCTCCACCAATGCCATTTCCAGGGATTCTTGGTCATTGGCAATACGTATGTATGCGGGTATTGTCTCAAGCCCAATTAGTTTGGAAGCCCTAAAACGCCTTTCACCTGAAACGAGTTGAAATTTATTGAAATCCAATTTACGAACCGTAATGGGTTGGATAACCCCGAGTTCACGAATTGATGAGGCAAGTTCCTGTAAAGCCTCATCATTGAAATTGGAACGAGGTTGAAATGGATTGACTTCAATAGCATCAACATCCAACTCCACTATATTGCCTACAACCTTATCGGCATTTTTATCCGATACCGATTTTATATCATTTTCAGGATCTTTCAATAGGGCAGAAAGACCTCGGCCCAATGCCTGTTTTTTAGTTGCTTTCGCCATTTAAACGGTTTCCTTGTTTTTTTTCAATAATTCATTTGCCATATTAAGATAATTGGCCGCTCCCTTGCTGCTTGCATCATATTTAATAATACTTTCACCATAACTTGGTGCTTCACTCAATCGTACATTTCGTTGAATAATGGTATCGAATACCATATCGGTAAAATGTTTGCGTACTTCCTCAACAACTTGGTTGGAAAGTCGCAATCTTGAATCGAACATTGTCAATAATAGCCCTTCAATATCCAAATCTGGATTATGGATTTT
>JBATIW010000060.1:0-10044 GCA_049668005.1 Maribacter sp. | reverse complement strand
AGGTTTTTTTCGCGAACTACTTTGAGTACCCGGAGGTTCTGAACGGTTACCCACTCTGAACCCATCTGGCCCGCCATTTTAATCCCTTTAAAGACTCTTGCAGGATACGATGCTGCTCCAATAGATCCAGGAGCTCTCAGCCTGTTGTGCTGGCCGTGCGTGGCCTGGCCCACACCGGCAAATCCATGCCGCTTTACAACACCCTGGAAACCTTTTCCTTTGGAGGTGCCGACAACATCGACAAATTCCCCCTCTTTAAAAAGATCAACCCCTATGGTGTCTCCCAATTTGTATTCACCTTCAAAACCTTGGAACTCAATGACTCTTTTCTTGGGAGAAGTACCTGCCTTTTTAAAGTGACCTGATTCGGCCTTATTAGCACGTTTTTCTGCCTTGTCATCGAAACCAAGCTGAAGGGCATTGTACCCGTCTACCTCTTCGGTTCTGACTTGGGTAACTACGCATGGACCTGCCTCAATGACGGTACAAGGAATGTTTTTCCCATTTTCGTCAAAAATGCTGGTCATACCTACTTTTCTACCTATTAACCCAGACATATAATTATTATTTATTGATTACTTAACTATTAAACTTTTTTGCAAAAAAACAGGGTCAAAAAATAACTCAACCCTGAATTTATTTTTGTTTCCGTTTTTCCCTCGCACGCAGCTCAGGACATGTTCACGTCATTCCTATTTGGAATGATAGGCACTTATACTTTAATCTCAACTTCTACACCACTGGGAAGCTCCAATTTCATGAGGGCGTCAATGGTCTTTGATGAAGAACTATAAATATCCAACAATCTTTTATAAGAGCTCAATTGAAATTGTTCCCTTGATTTTTTATTTACGTGTGGTGAACGCAATACCGTAAATATCTTTTTGTGTGTTGGCAAAGGAATAGGCCCTGTAACCACAGCACCGGTAGACTTTACCGTTTTTACGATTTTTTCAGCAGATTTATCCACCAAATTGTGATCGTAAGATTTTAGTTTTATTCTGATTTTTTGACTCATCTTCTAAAATTTAAGCGGTTACCCCTTTTGATGCTTTTATTACTTCTTCTGCTATGTTGGATGGTGTCTCGGCATAATGCGAAAACTCCATCGTCGATGTAGCTCTACCTGATGATAACGTTCTTAGCGAGGTAACATATCCGAACATTTCTGAAAGAGGAACAGTACCCTTAACGACCTTAGCACCTGCTCTATCGCCCATATCACTGATCGTACCCCTTCTTCGGTTAAGATCTCCTACGATATCACCCATATTCTCCTCAGGTGTCAAAACCTCTAACTTCATGATTGGCTCCATGACCACAGCACCAGCAGCTTTACCTGCAGCTTTGTAACCCATTTTAGCCGCCAACTCAAATGACAGTGCATCTGAATCAACAGGATGGAAAGATCCATCCTTAAGTACAACTTTCATGGTATCCATCTCATAACCCGCAAGAGGTCCATTCATCATAGCAGCTTTGAAACCTTTTTCTACCGATGGAATAAATTCCTTTGGAATACGACCACCTTTGATCTGATCCTCAAACTGAAGTCCTGTTCCTTCGAAATCCTTATCAGCAGGTCCCATTTCAAAGACAATATCACCAAATTTACCACGACCACCAGATTGTTTCTTATAGACCTCTCTATGAGCAGCTGTTTTCGTTAAAGACTCTTTGTATTCAACTTGTGGCTCACCTTGATTCACCTCTACTTTGAATTCACGTCTTAAACGATCAACAATAATATCTAAGTGAAGCTCGCCCATACCGGAAATAATGGTTTGACCGGATGCTTCATCTGTTTTTACTTGAAATGTTGGGTCTTCTTCGGATAATTTGACCAACGCCATCCCTAACTTATCCACATCAACCTTAGTTTTAGGCTCCACCGCGATACCAATAACGGGATCGGGAAAGTCCATGCTCTCCAAAATGATAGGATGCTTTTCTGCTGACATTGTGTCCCCAGTTTTAATATCCTTAAAACCTACAGCGGCACCAATATCGCCAGCCTCGATATAATCAATTGCATTCTGTTTATTAGAGTGCATCTGATAAATACGTGAAATTCTTTCTTTTTTACCGGACCTATTGTTCAATATATAGGAACCAGCATCCAAACGTCCTGAATAGGTCCTAAAGAAAGCCAAACGACCTACAAAGGGATCCGTTGCAATTTTAAAAGCCAAAGCCGCAAAGGGTGCTTTCACATCTGGCTTGCGGGTAATTTCTAATCCAGTATCGGGATCAGTACCTATAATATCCTCTTTATCCATAGGAGAAGGCAAGTACCTACAAACGGCATCCAACAAAAACTGAACACCCTTATTTTTGAATGAAGAACCACAGATCATAGGAATGATAGCCCTATCCATAACAGCAGCTCTTAAAGCAGCATGAACTTCATCTTCAGTAATGGAATCTTCATCCTCAAAGAATTTTTCCATTAAATTTTCATCATATTCAGCTACGGCCTCAATTAAAGCGGCACGATGTTCGTGAACTTCTTCCTTCATTTCTTCAGGAATATCAACTATATCAAAGGTTGACCCAAAATTATCCTCATGCCAAACTATTGCCCTATTCTTTGCCAAATCCACAATACCCCTAAAATCCGCTTCATCACCAATAGGCAATACAATTGGAACCGCATTGGACCCCAACATCTCCTTAACCTGCTTGCAAACCATTAAAAAGTTAGACCCTTGACGATCCATCTTGTTAACAAAACCAATTCTAGGTACCTTATAATTATCAGCCAATCTCCAGTTAGTCTCTGATTGTGGTTCAACACCATCAACAGCACTGAATAAAAATACCAATCCATCAAGTACCCTCAATGAACGGTTCACCTCAACCGTGAAATCAACATGGCCTGGGGTATCGATAATATTAAAATGGTAGGGTTTTGTATCGTCTATGACCTCACCATTCTTCATTGGAAAGTTCCATGTACAAGTGGTGGCAGCAGAAGTTATCGTGATACCACGCTCTTGCTCTTGTTCCATCCAGTCCATGGTAGCAGCACCATCATGCACCTCCCCGATTTTATGACTAACACCCGTATAAAACAATATACGCTCTGTGGTAGTGGTCTTGCCAGCATCAATATGTGCAGCGATACCAATATTTCTTGTATATTTTAAATCTCTTGCCATTTCTTCCTAGAATCTAAAGTGGGAAAATGCCTTGTTCGCTTCTGCCATCTTGTGGGTATCCGTTCTTTTCTTCACTGCTGCACCTTCTTCTTTGGAAGCGGCCAAAATCTCAGCAGCCAATTTTTGCGACATACCTTTCTCATTTCGCTTGCGTGCAAAACTAATTAGCCATTTCATTGCCGTAGATATCTTACGATCTGGTCTTATTTGCATAGGAATCTGAAAGGTTGCCCCTCCTACCCTTCTGCTCCTCACTTCAACATGTGGCATTACATTGGAAAGTGCATCTTTCCATAGTTCCAATGCTGTTTTTTCTTCATCAGTGTTCTTTTCCTCAACAATATCTATCGCATCGTAGAATACACTATATGCGACTGATTTCTTACCATCCCACATCATCATGTTCACAAAACGTGTCACTAATTGGTCATTAAACCTTGGATCTGGTAATAATGGTCTTTTCTTTGCCTGTCTTTTTCTCATTACTGTCTTTTAAAAAAGTTCTGATTACTTCTTTGGTCGTTTTGCTCCATACTTAGATCTACGTTGAGTTCTACCTGCAACACCTGCTGTGTCCAAAGCACCTCTAACAATATGATATCTAACACCTGGCAAATCCTTTACTCTTCCGCCCCTTACTAATACTATCGAGTGCTCTTGCAAATTGTGACCCTCTCCTGGAATGTAAGCATTCACTTCCTTTCCATTGGTTAACCTCACCCTTGCAACTTTACGCATTGCAGAGTTCGGTTTCTTAGGAGTTGTAGTATATACCCTAGTACATACCCCTCTCCTTTGAGGACACGAATCCAAAGCAGCCGATTTACTCTTCTTAGTAATCGTGGCCCTTCCTTTTCGTACTAATTGTGAAATTGTTGGCATACTATATATATGTATAAAAATTGTACCCCTTGTTTAAGGGCTGGCAAATGTAGTAATATTTCATAATAATTCAAATATTGCCAGATTAATTTTAATCTTTTTTTTTATTAGGACAATTTGTGACCAATTCGATCGCAATACCCCTAATTCTTCATCTGATAAAGTACAAGAACTATAAAAAACACGCTTCTATTCGGAAGTATTTTGTATTTTTATTATTATCGAAGTATTTTTTTTATGTTTTTCGTAACGTTTTTCTCTTTTTATTGCATTATACATGGTTTATAACAAAAAGCACTGAGAAAGTTGTATTAATAAAAAGATCTCTTAAAGTTTTATTAAAATTATTTTGGATTATTAACATGAAATTATGATTTTTGCCGATAGCTAATTCAAATAATTAAAAAATGAGAACAAATTTAAAAGGAATCTTAACGCTGTTATTGGCGTTTGTTGTGCACATTACATTTGCACAAGAGAAAACGATTTCTGGGACGGTTACTGACCAAGACGGTCTACCGCTTCCCGGAGTTAACATCGTTGTAGAAGGTACTACGACAGGTACCCAGACCGATTTTGACGGTAACTATTCAATTAGTGCCGCTGAAGGTCAAACACTTCTGTTCACTTATATTGGACAAAAAGATGTCACTCAAGCAGTAGGTGCAGGAAGCACAATGAACCTACAAATGTTTGAAGACGCCCAAGCTCTTGAAGAGGTAATAGTTACCGCCCAAGGTATTAAAAGGGAAAAGAAAGCGCTGGGTTATGCAGTAAGTTCAGTGGACGAAGAAGCACTGGAAAGTAGAGCGGAAGGTGATGTTGCCCGTGTTTTGGCGGGTAAAGCTTCTGGTGTTCAGATTACGGCAGCCGGTGGTATGTCTGGATCTGCAACCAGTGTTACCATTCGTGGTCTAAGTTCATTTAGTGGAAGTAACCAAGCCTTGTTTATCGTGGATGGTGTTCCCTTTAGTAATGACACCAATAATAATGGTGGCGATTTCTTGTCTGGTAATACAGGTTCATCACGTTTCTTGGATCTTGACCCAAACAACATTGCCAATATTGAGATTTTAAAAGGTTTAGCCGCAACCACCCTTTATGGAACGTTGGGTAAGAACGGTGTAATTTTGGTCACAACCAAGGCTGGAGCAGCTACAGGTGGGGTTAAGAAAAATGAAATCTCTGTAAGCACTTCGTATTTTACAAATGAATATGCTTCGTTACCTGATTACCAAAGCTCTTATGGAGGTGGTTTTGATCAGGCTTTCGGATGGTTCTTCAGTAACTGGGGACCAAGTTTCAGTAAAGGTGGTACAGCAGGTTGGGGTAACCAATCGGCTATTGATGACAATGGTACATTGGCCCACCCTTATTCCACAACGGCAATTCAAGCTACAAGGGATGCTTTTCCTGAATTGCAGAATGCCAGATATGATTTTAAACCATACAGCTCTGTTGAGGATTTCTTCTCACCAGGACATGTTACAAATACTTCAGTGAATTTTTCTGGGGGATCTGAAGATGGCAATACAACTTTTAATGCCAACCTAGGTCATTTAAATGATGTTGGTTTTACACCTGGCAACAAATTAAGTAGAATTAACTTTTCAGTTGGAGGCCGTTCTAAACTTAGCAATAAATTTACCATTGCTGGGAGTATGAACTTTTCACGAACTGATTACGAAACCCCACCAGTTGCAGCGAGTAGAGGTAACGGGGGTATTAGTTCAAACTCAATTTACGGAGCCGTTCTATTTACACCAAGAAGTGTTGATTTGATGGGGCTTCCTTATGAGAATCCAATTACTGGTGGTAGTGTTTACTATAGAAATGGTAACGATATTGTCAACCCAAGATGGGTAGGAGACCATATCAAGTTCAAGCAGCTTACCAACCGTTTTTATTTTAATACATCACTTCAGTATGAGTTTAATGAAAATCTTAGTGCCTCATGGAGAACAGGATTGGATTTTTATAATGAAAGAAACGTACAATTCTCAGATAGAGGAGGAGTGGAATTCAACTTTGATATCTTCGGTTTCTTGAACACCTATGACAACAACAATACCATTTGGGACCATACGGCTTCTCTCGCTGGTAATTATGATTTGTCAGAAAAAATAGGTATGACTTTTAATGTTGGTGCTAATGCCAGATCTGATGACTTTGATCTATCAGGTGTATCCAGTACGGGTCAAATTGTTTTCGGAATTCGTAGACACTTTAACTATGAAAACCAATCCCCGATCCAATTTTCGCAGAAACGAAATATTGTAGGTGTATTTGGTGATGTCAGTTTTGATTATGACAACTTTCTTTTCTTAAACGTCAGTAGCAGAACAGACTGGGTATCTAACTTGATCAAGGATAATAGAAGTTTAACCTATCCTGGTGTTAGTTTATCATTCTTACCACAAGGTGCATGGGATGGATTGAAATCTGAGAATGTCTTAAATTACTTAAAATTAAGAGCTAGTTATGGTACATCTGCAAACTTCCCAACGGGTTATCCTACAGTAAGTGTAGTAGAGCAAAATACCCAAGCCTTTGGTGAGGGTGGTGAATTTACTACCAACCAAGTAGATAACTTCCGTGCCAACCCTGAATTAAAGCCTGAATTGCTTAAAGAGTTCGAAGTTGGTTTTGAAACTAAATGGTGGAGAAGTAGAATTAAATTTGATGCTACCTATTATGATAGACGTACAGATGATTTGATCGTTTTCGAACCTTTATCGCCTTCTACCGGCTTTACACAGACGCAAAGTAATATTGGGCAGATCAGTAATAAAGGGTACGAGGGAGATTTATCAGTTGATATATTTAGAAGTGAGGATGGTTTCAATTGGAATTCCAGTGTCAACTTCTTTGCTAACAAGGAAGTTGTGGAAGAGCAAGATCAGGATATCATATTCTACACTGGTAGTACTGCTTTGTTCATTGGTGCCAATGCCGCTATTAAAGGAGAATCCCTAGGTACCATAGTAGGTACGGCTGTCTTGCGCGACGCTGCTGGGAACTTAATTACCAATGATGCAGGTAACTATGTAATTTCTGAATCGGACCTAAACGGTGATGTGCCAATTATTGGTGATGCTGTCCCTGATTATACGATGAACTTTATCAACAGTTTATCGTATAAGAATTGGAGGGTAGGTTTTCAAATCAATCATATAAAAGGAGGTGACATCATGTCTAGTACAATTGCCACCTTATTAGGAAGGGGTTTGATTACAGAGACAGAAAATCGTTTGAATACATATATCCTGCCAGGTGTTAACCAAAACTCTGGGGAACCAAATGATATTCAATTGAACAACTCGACCTATTATTTTAGTAACTTGTTATTCGGACCTGCTGAGCTTAAAGTTTATGACGCATCAGTGATCCGTTTACAAGAGGTTTCATTAGGATATTCGTTACCACAAAAGTTCTTGGAGAAAACTCCTTTTGGATCTTTAACATTTACTTTGCAAGGTTTTAACCTTTGGTACGACGCATATAACACTCCTGAAGGTGCTAACTTTGATCCCAATGTTGCGGGTGTTGGTGTTGGTAACGGACGAGGGTTCGACTTCCTTAACGGTCCAAGTACCAGAAGATATGGTATGAGCGTAAAGATGACATTCTAAAAATTGCTAATTAAAAAAGTAAAATATTATGAAAAAAATAATTAAATATATGCTGGTTGCATTCATAGGAGGTAGTTTTCTAAACTCCTGTGAGACAACTGAGCTAGACCTAAGAACGAGTCCCAATGACTTGGCGGCAGATCAGGCGGATCCCAACTTGTTATTGAATTCCATTCAATTTGCATATGCAAACAACATGGTCAACTTCAATGATAGAGGAACTGAATTAACACGGATTGAGTTCATGGGAGGCCGTGACTACTTTAACAATTACCCAGGTGCCACATTCAACGGTATTTGGTCTCGCACATATAGTAGTGCAGGTACAGGCATAGGTTCTGGCGTGAGCGTTGGTATATTAACCAACCTTCAAGGATTGGAAAACATTAACGCCAATTCGGATATCAACTACAATTTTCATGTAGGTATCAGTAAGGTAATGTATGCACATCAATTGATGTTATTAGTTGATTATTTGGGAAGTGCTGCGTTATCACAAGCTGGTAATCCTGCTGAGTTCCCAGCTCCGGCTTTGGATGATGGGGCTACGGTTTATGCAGGGGCACTTACCTTGTTGGATGAGGCGGAAGCCTTATTGAGCGGAGATGCACCTTCACAGGGTGCTGACGATTTCTTTTATGGAGGAGATGCTGACAAATGGGTCAAAGCAATTAATTCATTGCGCTTAAAGGCTTATGTTACCACAAGTAACACCTCAGCTTTTAATGCAGTGATTGCAGGCAACGATTTTATCAGTGATACTGCTGATGACTTTCAGTTTCAATTCGGGTCAAGAGAACTGCAACCTGATACAAGACACCAAGATTATGCAAGTGATTATACACCTAGTGGTGCCAACATTTATCACTCAAACTGGTTGATGGAGACTATGCTTGATAAAAATGACCCACGAATTCGTTACTATTACTATCGTCAGGAAGATGGTACTCCTGGTGCAAATGATATCAATGGAGATCCCTTAGATCCTGATGAAGAATTATTAGCTTGCTCTTTAGTAGTACCCCCACAGCATTATATAGATGGTGGTTACACCTTCTGTAGTGTGGACAATGGGTATTGGGGACGCTCTCATGGAAATGATGAAGGTACGCCTCCTGATGGCTTCCAGAGAACTGCAATCGGGGTTTATCCTGCAGGTGGTCTTTTCGATGATAACAGTTTTGGTGTTGTTGGCCTTGGTAAAGGTGGCGGTGGTGCCGGAATTGAACCTATCATCTTGGCTTCTTATGTTGATTTTTGGAGAGCCGATATGGCCGCTAGTGATGCAGATAGAGCTACTTTTATGCGAGCTGGTATGGAAAAATCGATTGCCAAAGTACAAGGTTTCGGAGCTTTGGATGGTAATGCAGATAAGTCTTTTGAGCCTTCTGCTGCAGATGTTACTGCATATGTTGATGGTATTGTTGCTGATTTTAACACTGCTACTGGTGATGATAAGGAAAACATCTTTGCTGAACAATATTGGATTTCCTTGTTCGGTGGTGGTAGTGAAGCATTCAATTATTACAGAAAAACGGGGTATCCGACTACGCTTACTCCGAACTGGGAACCAAATCCTGGAGCATTCCCAAGATCATTTCTGTTACCACAAAACGAGGTTGTTACCAACCCTAGTTTAACGCAAAAATCAACGCTAACAGAACAGGTTTTCTGGGATACTAATCCTGCAAGTCCTGCATTCCCACCAGCGAATTAAATAACTAAAAAAGAAAAATGATGAAAATTAATTATAAGATTTTTACCGTTCTTGCACTTACATCGCTGATGTTCACATCATGTGATGAAGGGGATGCTGTTGTTGACGACGTAACCGCCGGTACCGAAAGAGGTGCTATCCTAAGAACAATTAATGTTACATCCAATGAATTACCGATTGGTGTCTCCGATGGTTTTTTCGGAGTTGAACTTGAAGTACAGGACACTGAGAATGGAAATTTGGTGACAGCTATAGATGTATTCGCTAATTTTAGGGATGAGACACCTGATAATGGGAAGGGAGCAACTACTCCAGAAGCAATGGTTGAGAGTATTTCTCCATCTACGTTTACAACTGGCGAATTTGGTCTACCAAGATTTAGCTACGAAGTAACTTTACCGACACTTTTAAGTGCTACGGGTGTTCCTGAAAGTGACATTGATGGTGGTGACCAGTTTAGAGTTCGTTTTGAATTGGTATTAAGCGACGGCAGAAGATTCTCATTTGACCAAAACTCTGGTACATTGACAGGTTCTTACTTTAGTTCACCGTTTTTATACACGGCAACCATTGTTTGCCCACCAACACCTCCTAGTGCAGGTGATTGGACATTTGACATGGTCGATGCTTATGGGGATAGTTGGAACGGAGC
>JBATIW010000059.1:0-2484 GCA_049668005.1 Maribacter sp. | reverse complement strand
ATTTTAACGGAGTGTTGCGCACAAATAGGGTTGGTTTGTCTTGGAATCTTTCTTTTAAATCAGGAACAAAACCAAAAAAACCCAAAAATAGGACTAAGTAGTTCGGAAATGGAATTCTTTAAACCAGTACTTCCAGGGGAAAGAGTAACCGTAAGTTCAAAAAAAATCTATTTTAGGTTCCATAAATTAAAATGTGAAGTGCGGATGCATGATTCAAAAGGTGATCTCGTGTGTAAAGGAGTTTTATCAGGGATGTTAAAGGTAGATGCGCATGAATAGGCGGGTCGTTATTACAGGTTTGGGAGTATGTGCACCGAATGGAGTGGGCCTTGAGGATTTTACCCAAGCTTTAAAGAATGGCAAAAGTGGTATTCGGCACCAATCTAAATTGGAAGCACTGGATTTTAGATGCCAAGTAGCTGCAGAACCACTAATTAAGGACAATATCTTAAACAATTACTTCACCCCTTTGCAATTGAGGGGATTGAACGCTACAGGCATTGTTTATGGTGTTATTGCTGGAATGGATGCCTGGTGGGACGCTGGATTGGACAAAAATACTTCCAATGAACCTTTTTGGGAAAGGGGTGTTCTTTTTGGTACGGGAATATTAGGCGTCGATAAGTTTCGGGAATCCATACATCTGGTAGATGCAAAGAAGGTAAGACGGTTAGGAAGCACTACAGTCTTGCAAACCATGGCAAGCGGTATAAGTGCCTACCTAGGCGGTATTTTGGGATGTGGTAATCAAGTTTCGACCAATTCCTCAGCCTGTACTACGGGAACGGAAGGAGTTCTTATGGCCTACGATCGAATTTCCAGTGGTAAGGCCGAAATCATGCTTACCGGCAGTTGCAGTGATAGCGGGCCCTATGTCTGGGGTGGATTTGATGCCATGCGTATCTTACCTCGAACCAGTAATGATGCTCCTTCAAAGGCCAGTAGACCTATGAGCGCTTCCGCAAAAGGATTTGTTCCCGGTAGTGGGGCAGGGGCCTTGGTTATAGAATCATTGGAAAGTGCACAAAAACGGGGTGCTAAGATTTATGCAGAGGTGCTAGGTGGCGAAATTAATAGCGGCGGCCAACGGGGTGAAGGTTCTATGACCGCACCAAACAGTGCTGCTGTGCAACGATGTATCCGCAATGCGATAAGAAACTCTGCAATAGAGGCAAATGATATCGACGTTATCAACGGACACCTTACGGCCACTGCCAAAGATGTGTTGGAAATTACCAATTGGAGCGATGCCCTAGGGCGAAAGGGGTCAAGTTTTCCTTATATAAATTCCTTTAAAAGTATGATAGGCCATTGCTTGGCTGCAGCAGGTAGTATAGAATGTGTTGGTGCCGTGCTCCAATTCAAGGAAGGGATGATTTTTGGCAATGTTAATTGTGAGGATGTACATCCGGGGATAACTGATGTTATTGCTGATGCCAGAATTCCCCAAAAAACGATTCCCTATAAACCCAAAATCATCGCAAAAGCAAGTTTTGGTTTTGGTGATGTCAATGCTTGTGTTATTTTTAGTGCCTTTAACGAATGAGGTACATTTTCGCAATAAAAGTGTAAAACATCAATGTGATTCCAAACGAACTATCAATACTAAAAAAGGAGAAAAGCAACTATGGGTGACGACGCCAAATATCAAAATTTAAGGGACATTATTAAAATCTATCTGCCAGAAGATGTTTCGGTAGACGACATAACTCCCGAAAGTAACTTCTTGGAAGAACTTAATATAAATTCGGCTAATCTGGTAGATATAGTGTTGGATGTGGAAGACATTTTTGATATTCAATTGGAAAATGAGGATATGGATCAAATGCAAACGGTGAATGATGCTATTAACATTATTAATAGGAAAATATCGCAAAAATAGGAATTGATCCATGACTGAATTTATTGAATGGGCCAGATTGCAATTCCAGGTAGATAAGCGTTTGCTCTTGATATATTGTCTTTTGTATTTTTTTTGGGGTATGGGTATGAACTGGTTTGGAACGGAATTGGAAATAGCCAAATTTACGTATTGGTGGCAGGTGATAAGCTGTTATATTCTGTACATGGTTCCGATATCGCTCCTTTTACGCAACCTTCCTTTTCACAGACAGTATGCTTATGGCTTGATTGCTATGGGAGTTTTGGAATTTGGGGGCTATGCATTGGAAACTTCATATGCCTATCCTAATAATATAATGGACCAAATTTTTGGAGAACGGACATTCGCATTGGGAATGGCCTTGTTCTTTGCGCTTTACTTTCCTATTGGGAATTGGGTAGTGGCCAAACTCTACCAAGCTATTTTTAAGGCTGAATAGTGACTAGTCACTGTCCTTATGTTCTGGAATAAGCAATGAAGTCAAGATTCCAGTAACCAAGGAAACGGAAATGACTGTCAGTGAGAGCCACTCAGGCAACTCAATCTGATGTGAGAAAAGCATTTTAAGTCCAACAAAGGCAAGAATAACCACAAGGCTAAAA
>JBATIW010000058.1:0-3569 GCA_049668005.1 Maribacter sp. | reverse complement strand
GGTTTAGGCCATTATTGAACATATTCATGCCATCTGCATAACAGACTAATACTTTCGTTGCTTCCGGGCTGTATTGGTCGATTAAATCCCCGAAAACCTCATATACTTCATTGAATATGGTAATTTTATCTTCCCCACAGCTACTTTCGTATTCCCAATCCCAAACTTGGTGACGGGGTCTTAGGCTAAAAATATCAGTTTTAGCTAATGGGGTTTCCTCTAAATAGTACTTCCATGCTGCAATCCAATCTTCTTTATATTTGGTCCAGCAATTTGCCTTCTCAACGGGAAATGGATTTATTTGATAACCTAATGAAAAATCTATTTGGACTTTCATCCCTTTTAGATGTGCATAATCGATCATTTTGTCAACATAATCCATATCGATCTCATAGTCAGGATCTAAGGTTTTGTACTCGGGGCGAATAAAAAATTCCGGTCTGCCCAGCATATCAAAAAAGTGAATGGCGTTGTAACGGTTTCGGACCAATGAATTAATCATCTCGGTATAGCTTTCCCAATCGTACTCCAGTAAATTACCTCTATAATTTGCCAGTTCATCCACATCATTTTCAAAATAACAAAGGATTGGAACTTTGGGCGGTTCTATTTTTCTATCTTCAAAATCATATAGATCAATATACTCATTCTTTGCAGGAACCATACCTGTCCAATATTCAAACGAATCCACCCCTAATATTTCATGGGCATAATCGTATATGGCATATTGAAGTCCCTGAACATCTGACCCACCGATTACAATGGCCTGTCGCCCATTGGGCAGTCTTTTTTTTGTCCATATGCCGCCTCTTGGGCCTGGATTTTGGTTAGAAAGTTTTACTTGACCTTCATTTATCATTGCGCTTAAAACTCCATTGGATTCTGTTGTCCCGAGGATAAAAACAATGCCGTGGGAAGGGATTTTTTCGGATTCAGAAATGATAGAAATCTCACCAGCACAAACCTTGGCCAAATCATTCTTTAAATCGCATATGGTGCTCAATTCAACTTCGTTGGCTTTATTCCCCTTAATTAAAAAATAAGCCTGACTTTCGTTTTTAGCACAAGAAAATTGTAACCAAGCCAATAGAAATAGGCTTACCACAAAAAATAAATTAGCAGTAAAAATGTCTTTCATTTTAAAGGAATACGTAAGCAAAGACAGCTCTAGTAGTTTTTTATGTCTTTAATTTAATACTATAAGGGAATTATAAATATAAAGGCAGACAAATTAGCGCCTGCCTTTATTATAAAACTAAACTAACTCAAACTAACTTTTAATAACCTGGATTCTGAATTAAGAAACCTTCTACACCAGAAGCACCGTCAATAGCACTTTGTGGAATAGGGAACAGCCGCTTATTGACATCAGAATCTGTTTTATCGGTCCAAGAATCTTCGTATTTGCCAAAACGGATTTGATCACCTCTTCTAAAACCTTCCCAGTACAATTCAAAACCACGCTCTCGAAACAAGATATCCAAATCAATGGAAGTCAATGTCGCAGGAGTTTGATCTGGTCGCGCAGTTCTTGATGTTCTGACGAAGTTCACATCTGTCAATGCACCTGCATTATCACCTGTTCTCAATTTAGCTTCTGCTCGCATCAAATAGATTTCTGCCAAACGCATCAGCACTAAATCAACACTGCTAAAGCTGTTCCCATTAGGGGAAGTGCGGCTATATTGGTATTTAGCTACACGATACCCTGTGTTATGTAATGAGCCCTCGAGGGTAAAGTTAATATCTTCAATATGATTTACATAGCCTACATCCCTATCAGGGCCATTACCTTTTATTTGTTTACTAGGATATATCCTGACACCCCCTTCATCACAGGTAAGGAATGCGCCGTCGTCCCCTTTTCTTGGGCCCCATTGGATACCGCGCAAAATACCTCTATTCATCTCATAATTTTCGGGCGTATCACAATAGAAGTTGTCTTCATCATTCAAAGGTGAAAGACCGGTAAGATCAGCTACCTCAGCAGGTATTTGTTGGTTTTGCTGGAAGAACCTGGCATCGGCCTCAGCTGGGTCTACAGTACCATAAGCATCTACCCAAGTCTGGTAAAAATCTGACGTAATTGCAGGGCCATCGGTACCATCTGAACTTGGATATTCTAGCCTTCCCCAAACAGAGCCAGCAATAGACCAATAGGTCCAACGGCTGTGTTCCCTATTTAAGACACCACGTTGGTCCAAAGCAAAGACCAACTCAGCATTGTCACGGTTCTCATCATTGAACAGATCAAAATATTCAGGAGACAAGCTATACAGACCAGAGTTGATAACGTTATCGGTATACATTATAACTTTATCCATATCAGTGGTTGAAAAATCGGGAGTGCCGTAAGGGTCACGATAGACTGGAGCATTCAAATGTAATCTTGCCAAGAAGCCCCAGACAGCACTTTGCGTCATTCTACCAGATCCTTTGTCAGTATTGATAACGTCTACCACGGCCAAGAATTCACTTTCTATATAATCAATGGCCTCTTGGGTTCTAAGTACCTCTGAAATCTGGTTTGACGATTCTTTTTTCAATACAAGGCCCCAACTATCTAAAAGCAGCATGTTCAAATACGCTCGTAGGGCCCTCATTTCGTACAAAGCTCCTGTTGCTTCGGCATTTCCCTCTTCAGACAACGGTGTCAACACCTCAATAGCGGCCAATGTTCTAGAGATATTCTCCGTAAGTTCGTTCCAAGAACTCCCCACCAAATCATTGGTCGGGGTAATGGTATGTGCATGTGTCGCCAAAAATTTACCGCCGTCAAACCAATCCGTTCCGCCACGGTATGGTAACATGGCTTCGTCAGCCGCAATTAGCTGTAAGCCAAAGTAATTCGTATGTCTCCATGTCCGAGATACCTTTCCGTAAGCTGGTGCGATAGCTCCGCTTATTGCTTCGGCTTGTCCGCCAAATTCCGATTCATCAAGTCTTTCTTCCTCTAAATCGGTACAATTCCAATTCAACAGGGAAGCGATTGCCAGTATTGCTATTAATATTTTATTTTTCATTTGAAACAATTTTTATAATTAAAACGATACGTTTAAGCCGAATAGTAATGTTCTAGGGGTTGGATAAGTAAAACGGTCAATTCCGAAAGTTTGAATACCATCTATTGTGTTACCTGTATTTACTTCGGGATCAAAACCCGAATAATCGCTGATTACAAATAGGTTTTGCCCCGTAATTGAAAACCGGATATTGTTAATCAAATCCCCAAATCCAACTTTTTGTGGATCTAAGGAATAAGCCAAGGTAGCGTTGTTCAATCTTAGAAAACTTCCATTTTCCAAATAACGCGTCGATACTTCGTTGGAATTGTTATTGTCCTCATTAGGAAATTGTGTTGCGAAATCCGTGGTATTCAGATTTCTACTGAGTTGACCTCTACTGAACAAGGTCATAGTCGTATGGTTGTAAATTTTATTTCCCGAAACCCCATTAAAATTTAAGCCCAGGGAAAATTCCTTGTATTTAAAATTTAAAAAGAAGGCATAAAGAAGATCAGGTAATGCGCTACCTGCTGCGATTCGGTCATTGTCTAAAGACTCACCATC